>NZ_NPDG01000032.1:0-9823 GCF_002272225.1 Bacillus sp. 7894-2 | reverse complement strand
CAGAATCCCCAGTTCTATTTGCCAATCTACTATGTGCGCCGTTGCCCGTTCTTATGCAGTTTGTCTATTTGCAGAATCGAGCTAACTATTTGCACTTAACCTGTTCTATTTGCAGATTCTCTGGTCCTATTTGCAGGTTAAAGCATCTATTTGCAAGTTTTCGCTCTCTATTTGCAGCGTTCACATTCTGAACCCGTGGCCACATAAAAATAGACCCGCCAATCCTGGCGGGTCCCTCACATTTATTCCACTTTAAACCTCTTAATAGAATCCAGCAGTTCCTCCGCCATCCCTGAAAGCGATGCAGCCGATGCCGCAATTTCTTCCATGGATGCCAGCTGCTCTTCTGTAGCAGCGGATACGTCCTGGCTTTCGGCAGTGGTGACTGCGGCAATTTCTTCGATTGCGCTGACGAGTTCCACCACTTGGTCGGCGCCTTCGGCCATGTCCCTGATGGATGAGGACACTTCTGCGATCTGGCCCGAAACGGTGTCAGCAAATTGCTGGATGTGGCTGAAGGCATCTCCGGCATTGTTCACCAGGTCGATTCCTTTTTCCACTTCAGCTGTTCCCTTTTCCATGGAAGAGATGGCTTTGTTTGTATCCGTCTGAATCGTTGAGATCAATTCGCGGATGCTTTCGGTTGACTTGGATGATTGTTCTGCGAGCTTGCGGACTTCATCAGCGACAACGGCGAAGCCTCTTCCGTGCTCGCCTGCTCTTGCAGCTTCAATAGCTGCGTTTAGTGCGAGCAGGTTCGTCTGGTCGGCAATGGCAGAAATCACATTGACAATCTGGCCAATTTCCTCCGAACGCTTCCCTAATGTATGAACAATGGAACCCAGTTCTGAGACTGTTACATTAATATTTTTCATCTGGTTCGTTGAGAGGTCGATGGCTTCATTTCCTTTTACCACAACTTCATTTGTCTCATTGGCCGTTTTGGCCACGACATTTGTGTTACGCATAATTTGCTGAATGCGGCCGGACATGTCTTTGACGACAGAGGTGCTTTCTTTCACTTTTTCTGTCTGCTGTTCAGTTGCCGAAGCTACTTCCTGGATGGAATTGGCTACCTGCTCTGTTGCCATGTTGTTCTGCTCAGAGCTTGCTGTCAGCTGTTCCGATGAGGATGCCAGGTGGACCGCTTTTTCGCTCACCTGGTTGATCAGCTGCTGCAGCGATAGGACCATCTTATTAAAACTGACACCCAGTTTGCTGATTTCATCGTTGTTCCTGACAATAAACTTCTGGGTCAGATCCCCTTCGCTGACTTTATCGGTTGCGGCGATCAGCTGATTGAGCGGGCGGGTAATCGAACGGACAATAATGTAAGAAACAAGTGCACCCACAAGGACGAAGATGGCAATAAATATGATTGTCGACATTAAGATTGGCTGGACAGCTGACGTCACTTCTCCCAGGTTCATCGTGCCGATTACCTTCATGCCTGTCAGCCCATTGGTGGTGAAGTGCATTTCTTTCTCTACGCCTTCAAGCGTGTACTCAACCTGTCCCTTTTCCTTTTCCAGGACTTCCGGCAGCCAGCTTCCCTCTGCCTGTGTGCCCGGCTTCTCCAGCGGGTGTACTAAAAAGCTTCCCTCCGCGCTTAAAATGGCCGGATAGCCCTCTTTTCCAATTTTAATGTTATTGGATAGCTCACTAAGAGCAGAGAGACTTAAGTCAATTCCAATAACACCGGAGCTGTCGCCGAGCTTTTGCGCTACTGTGATTAAGATGTTTCCGCTGACAGCATCAACATACGGCTCTGTAATGAAGGCTTTTCCCTTTGCCTCCATTGCTCCCTGATACCAGGGGCGTGTGGTGGCATCAAAGTCAGCTGGCAGATCTGCACGGGGGTAGATAACCAAATCGCCATTTTCAGAGCCTGCATAAATTGCCACTGCCTCCGGATGAAGCTCTTTATACTGGCTAAAAGCATTTGTTGTTTTATCTAATTCTTCCTCTGTATAAAAATCTTTTTTGATCCGCTTGGAAAAGTAATTTGTATCCTCCATCTTAGGTTTAATAAAGTTCATAATAAATTGATCAAGAATTTTAACATTCTCATCTGCACTCATGGTAATCTGATTCTTTATCTCATCATGTGCCTTCTGATAGGATATGTAGCCGATTGAAATAGAAGGAATTAATAGAATAATAATAAATGAGAGCAATAATTTTTTTCTAATCGTAAATGAGAACAGCGACCCTTTTTGTTTCTGTCTTTTCTTTTTCATAGTTTTACCCCTTTTAGTAATTTACCGCCTTAACCTGCGAGATGGCGCCTTCCAGCTTCTCATCAACAACCCTGGCATCGTCAATATGCCTCTGAATCAGTTCATTCACTTGATCAAAAACTGACTTTGTATCCGCAATCTCATCGGCTACTTCCTGGGAATACCCCTTCTGAATGTTGATCATTTCAATCACTTCACCGACTTCTGATTCAACTGTACGAATCAGGTTCGTGATCGAATCAATTTTGCTGGTTGTTTGGCCGCTCAGGGACATGCCATCTTTAATTAATTCGGTGCTTGCTACTGTTGAATTCAATGTTGCTTCAATATCGTCCTGAATATTTTTCGTCAGGGAGCTGATATTCGCCGTGCTTGTCGCTGTGCTTTCGGCCAGTTTCCGGACCTCATCTGCCACAACAGCAAATCCTTTACCCTGCTCGCCTGCTCGTGCCGCTTCGATGGATGCATTCAATGCAAGAAGATTCGTTTGCTCTGCAATATCTTTAATGACCTGAACAATCATCTCAATTTCTTTGGACCGTTTGCTCAGCGCCTCCATTTTCTGTGAATTCACTTCCAGCTGCTCTCCAAGCTGCTTAATCAGCTGCTCAGACTTGCTGACGGATCCGCGGCCTTCCTCCGAGCTTTTGACCATCTCTTTTGCAGATTGAATCAGATTTTCCCCTTTATCCGATAGAGTGAGGCTGTTTGAAAAAGTAGCTTCGCTATGTTTTTTAACATTTTCAAAACCGTCTTTTATTTTCAGAACCAGGTCCCCCAGCATATAATGCTGACCATTGACCATTTCATGCTGGCTTACTGTAGTTGTCAAATCTTCATTAAATGATTGAATCAGTGTCTGATAAAAATTTTCCTTGCGCTGAAACTCTTCTTCAGCAAACTGGAGTTTTGCCTCCAGTTCCCGCTTTTCATCTTCCAGCTGCTTCAACTTTCCTTTTCCGAACATCATTGATCTCCCCATCTCCTATATACTCCTTTATTATATCGACAGAAAACGGGAAATTTTGTGACCTTTTTCACTCTTTTTTTAAATATATAGGTCTATGTATATAAAAAAGAGACACCTGCCTTTTATGGCAAGTGTCTCTGCGGTTGTTTTCAAACGGGACATGGGGACAGGTTAACTGTCCCCAATGTTATTTGGGACAAGGAACCTGTCCCCTCGTCCCGCTTTTTTACCAGCGTGCAGTCAGCATTTTTCTTCTTGTATAGAATTCCACTCCATCCGTTCCGTTTGCGTGAAGGTCTCCATAGAAGGAGTTTTTCCAGCCGGAGAATGGGAAGAAGGCCATTGGCGCCGGTACGCCGATGTTGACTCCGAGCATGCCGACCTCGATGTTTTCTCTGAAGTAGCGGACGCTGCTTCCGCTGTCAGTGAATAGGCATGCACCGTTTCCAAAGTCCGATTTGTTCGTAAGCTCGATCGCTTCTTCAAGATTTTTTACACGCACAACAGAAAGTACTGGTGCGAAAATTTCTTCTTTCCATATTTTCATTGATGGATCTACATTATCAAAAATTGTTGGTCCAATGAAGTAGCCGTTTTCGTGGTATGCTTCATCTTTGCGGCCATCACGGACAAGTTTTGCTCCTTCTTTTTCGCCAATTTCAATGTAATTGCTTGTGCGTTCCTTGTTTTCCTGGCGGATGACTGGGCCAAGGAATACATTTTCATCCAAGCCGTTTCCGATTGTCAGCTGGCCCGCCTGTTCATTTAATCTCGCAACCAGCTCGTCGGCAATGGAATCCACGGCTACTACTACAGAGCAGGCCATGCACCTTTCACCTGCTGAACCGTACGCAGCAGCGATGATTTCCTTAACCGCTCCATCAAGGTCTGCATCAGGCAGCACGATTGAGTGGTTCTTGGCACCAGCCAGCGCCTGGACGCGTTTGCCTTTTGCTGTAGCTGATTTATAGATATACTCGGCAACAGGCTGGGAGCCAACGAATGAGATCGCCGGTACATCCTTATGGTCGATCAGGCTGTTTACCACATCATGTGCGCCATGAACAATATTGAATACGCCAGCAGGAAGGCCCGCTTCTGTGAACAGCTCTGCCAGGCGGTTAGCCAGGATTGGCGTTCTTTCAGATGGTTTTAACACAAATGTGTTACCGCAGGCAATTGCGAGCGGGAACATCCAGCAGGGAACCATCATTGGGAAGTTGAAAGGCGTGATGCCGCCAATAACGCCAACAGGGTAGCGGTACATGCCAGATTCAATATTTGTCGCAATATCCGGAAGCTGCTTGCCCATCATTAGGGAAGGAGCACCTGCAGCGAATTCCACACATTCAATTCCGCGCTGCACCTCGCCATAGGCTTCTTTATAATTTTTTCCGTTTTCTTGTGTAATCAGCTTTGCCAGCTCGTCCCAGTTGTCTATTAAAAGCTGCTGGTATTTAAATAGAATTCTTGCTCTTTTTGGCACCGGTGTTTTGCTCCAGACTTTAAAAGCTTCCTTGGCAGCCTGTACAGCATTGTCGACATCTTCACGTGTAGAAATCGGTGTGCGGGCAAGCTCCTCGCCTGTTGCCGGATTTGGCACCACTTCAAATTTATCCGTATTGGCTTCCGCCCATTCGCCATTGATAAAGTTTTTTAATACTGTAGTTGTTGTCGCTGTCATAGTAATAATCCCCTTTCGAAATTAAAAGATTGAATATAAGAATATTGCCAAGAATAGTACAGCCGTTGGCATTGCAACACTTAGAATGAAAATTGGCCAATAGGAGCGTTTATGGGTTTCTCCGCATATCGCCCGGATTGTTGTCACGACATAGCCATTATGCGGCAGTGAGTCCAATCCGCCGGATGCAAGCGCCGAAATTCTATGCATGGCACCTGGGTCCAGTCCTTGCGACAGATACATTGGCGCCAGAATCGGCAGCGCAATGCCTAAGCCGCCGGATGCCGATCCGGTAATACCGCATATCAGGGTAACGGCAATCCCCAGTCCCATTAACGGAGGCCCCGGGATATTTACCAGTGCATCTACAAAAGTATCAAACGCGGCAACCTGGGCTGCAACACTTCCGAAGCCTACAACCGCACATGTATTAGCTGCAGCAACTAAAGCATCCTGGGCACCCTTGGCAAGCGCCTCCCAGAACCCCACTAAATATTTCATCATCAATACACAGGCCAGAACGATGCCGCTGGTCAGAGAGATCAATGCGGCCCCCGTGGAAGAAGTAAAGTTGGCTGCCGTATTTAAAATCGCAATTACGGAGGCCAGCGGTAAGATGGCCATGATCACATGCGGATAGTCTTTCCCTGCCGGAGCAGTATTTGGCCTTTGCATTTCCAGCTCCGATTCAAGAGCTGCTGCCGACTCATTGGCACCGGCCGGCTGGTTTGGCAAGGAGAATACCTCGCCATTTTTGACCGCTTTTTTCACCATCCGGCTAAGCAATATACCGCCTATTACCATGATCAAAAGGGCCATTAACACCCCGATGAGTCCGCCCGCTGTCGGCTTTGTCCCAAAAAACTCAGTCGGAATCAAATTTTGGATTTCCGGCGAGCCCGGTGCTGTCATCGTAAAGGATATGGATCCGAATACCAAAGCCGCCGGTATAAAACGATGCGGCAGGTTGGCCACTCTAAATAGGGACACAGCAATTGGATAAACGGCGAAGCCTACAACAAACAAACTGACGCCTCCGTAAGTCATGATGGCTGCTGCCGCCACGACTGCAAATACCGCTCTTGATGGCCCGAGTGTATCCTTGACCCAATTCGCAATGCTGTCAGCCGCCTTGGTTACCTGCATGATTTTTCCGAATATGGCTCCCAATAAAAAGATGAGGAACCATGAGTAAAAATAACCTGTAAAGCCTGTCATATAATGCTCTGTCAGGGCTGTCTCAAGGTTAAGCCCTCCTGTCAGAGCAACCACAACTGCACTGATGATCGCGGCAATAATAATATTTACGCCTTTCATAGTTAAATACATTAATAGAAGCAGCGAAGCGATTAACCCCAGCATTCCAATCATCTGTATGTCCCCCTGTTACACTTTCTCTGTTTCAGAGGAAAACTGATAATTATAGCAAACGTGGTAGAGCTCTTCGAGTTCGCTCTTTTCCGGAACTCTTGGGTTGTTGCTGGGGCTGCCGCTGTCGATGGCATCGTCTGCCATTTTGCCAACCGCGTTCTTAAAAGCTGCTTCGTCTATTCCCCATCCTCTTAAGTTAGGAATATTTAATTTCCGGCAAAGCTCTTTGACGGATTGAACAGCCACTTCTGCAGCTTCTTCATTGGTAAGGTTTTCATTTTCAGGCTGAAAAACTCTTCCTATGTCCGCTAGGCGGTCCACACATGCTTCCTGGCTGAACTCCATCACTGCAGGCAGCAGCATGGCATTCGAGATACCATGCGGAACATGGAATAATGCGCCGATTGGACGGCTCATGCCATGTACGAGGCATACAGATGCGTTTGAAAACGCCATTCCAGCCTGCAGGGATCCAAGGCTCATCGCTTCCCTGGCATCGACATTGTCTCCCTCATTGTAAGCGGTTAAAATATTTTCCACGATCAGCTTCATGGCCGATATTGCCATTGTGTCTGTCATCGGATGTGCCTTTTTGGATAGATATGCTTCAACCGCATGGCTTAGGGCATCGACCCCGGTTGCCGACGTTACATTCTTCGGTGAGGAAAGTGTAAGAAGCGGATCCACAATTGCCACGCTCGGCATAAATGCAGGCTGTTTGATCATCATTTTGACGTCATTGGATGAGTTCGTGATGACGGTTACATCGGTCGCCTCAGAGCCAGTCCCGGCTGTTGTCGGAATCGCTATGTGAGGAACCGGTGCATTCTGGGCCAGTTTCTTTCCTCCCATATACTCGCCGATATAGCCGCCATTTGTTGCTAAAACCGCAATAGCTTTTGCCGTATCGATACAGCTGCCGCCGCCTACTGAAATAACCAGGTCACATTGCTGTTTTTGAAATAGCTCGAGTGCTTCTGCCACATACTCGTCAGTCGGCTCTGATGCGACCCCCAGATATAGCTCACTTTTTACCCCTGCTTCCTGAAGATAGGTTCTGCATTCACTTACATATCCAAGCTGATCCATTATTTTATCACTGATTATTAATGCGTTTTTCCCTCTGAGCGCTGCTTCTTCCCCAACTTTTTCGGAAGAGCCCCTTCCGTAAAAGATCGCTTCCGGCACCCGGAAAACTGCTGGTTTCTCCATTGGACATTCCACCCCTTTTGTTCTATTACTCTTATACTTGCAAGGAGCGTGCCAACTTTGAAACCCAGTAAAATCAGTGTTTTCTTTCTGCAGAAGTGTAGTCACTACACTACAACTGTAGATTTTTTGTAGCGTAATCACTACATTGCAATCAGGTTATTCTATGCTTTTTCAGTTTCTGATAGAGAGTTGTCCGATGAATTCCAAGCAAATCGGCAGCTCTCGATTTATTTCCGCCTGCTCTTCTTAATGCATCCAGAATAATTTCAGACTCTCTTTGGCTGCCAAGTAATTTAGCTTCCTCAATAGACCCTGCAGCCCGATCCACTTTTTTCAAAGTCGGTTCCTGCTTTTTCAGCATCTCCGGCAAATGATGATAGTCAATGACCTTCCCATCAACCAGTGTCACCAGCTGTTCCACTGTATTTACCATCTCGCGGATATTCCCTCTCCACGGATGCTGAACAAAAGCGTTCACCGCCTCAGATGTAAATAGTTTTCCAGGTACCTGGTACCGCTCACAGATTTCCTTCAGATAATGGACCAGCAGGACAGGAATATCCTTTTTCCGTTCCCGCAGCGGAGGGATATGGAGCTGGATGATGTTCAGCCGGTAATAAAGATCCTCCCGGAATTCCCCGGTTTCAACCATTTGCATAAGGTTGCGGTTTGTCGCGGCAATAACTCGGACATTTATCTGATATTTTTTTACACCGCCGACTCGTTCTGCTTCCTTTTCCTGCAGGACCCGCAGCAGTTTGGTCTGCATGACAAGCGGCATCTCTCCGATTTCATCGAGAAAAATTGTGCCATTGTCTGCCAGCTCAAACTTCCCGGGCTTGCCGCCTTTTTTCGCCCCGGTAAATGCACCTTCTTCATAGCCGAACAGTTCAGACTCGAATAAATGCTCCGGAATGGCCCCGCAGTTGACACTGATGAAAGGCCCGGTGGAAAAAGGGCTGAGGTGATGGATGCTCTTGGCGAACATCTCTTTTCCCGTCCCGCTTTCTCCTGTTACGAGGACAGTGGCCGCAGTCCTTGCAGCCTTCCGTGCCAGCCGCTTCACTTCCATGATTCCTTCACTTGTCCCAATGATCTGGTCAAGGGTAACCCGGCTGTCATTTTCCTTTTTCTTTGTGAAAAGGTCCGGCTTGGCATCTTGATTTTCCTGCAGCTTTTCATAGATTTTATAGACTTCTGTGACTCCCTCAAAAATCAGCATTCCGATGGCGCCGGCAATCCGTCCTTCCTTCCAGAGGGGGATACGGTGCACCACCATGTCATGTCCCTGGATGTTCTGCAGAACCCCCCGTTCAGCGATTCCAGTCTTAACTGTCTCGTGAAGATGCGTATTATCAATCACCTCTGTGACATGCCTGCCAATTGCATCCTCCCGCTTAATGCCGGTAAAACGGCTGTAGGCTTCGTTAAATTCCTGCAGAATGCCGTTCTCATCGACAACCGCTATTCCCTCATAGGCACTTTCCAAAATGGCGCCAAGTGCACCCTCGGAATTATGCTGCTGCCTCAGCTTATACAGGTATTTGGAGAGCCCATCCAGGATATCCCTTGCTGTCAGAATGCCTATGAGCTTGCCATCTTCACCCGTGACAGGAAGCTGATCGTATGGAAGCGACATAATTTCAAGGATAGAATCATCCGGCCGGACAGCTGCCTGATTCGATTTGGGAATGCTGCCAATTAAAGCATCAGCCGGATTGCCCTGGGCAAAATAGTTAAGCAGCTTCCTGGACGTGATCATTCCAACCAGACGATTCGTTTCATCTGCGACAGGCAGGCTTTCCAGATGAAGATCCGCCATCATTTTTGCAGCTTCAGCCAGTGTCTGCCCCGGCTGAATACAAAACGGGCTGGGTGTCATCCAGTTTTTCACTTTTAGGTGCTCATCATTAAGTAAGTTCTCTTTCTTATCAGAAATGGATTGAGGCATACGGACCCCTCCGGTAATTTTAATTTTCTAAATTATAACACTTTTGAAAGGGTAGATAGGTTCTAGTGTTGTGCCTGAGTGTGAACATTACTAATAGGAATGGGAAATCTGCAAATAGAGCAGCTTGTTTTGCAAATAGGCCGGGTGAACCTGCAAATAGAATGGCCCTTCTTGCAAATAGAGGTGAGAACTCTGCAAATTGAGCAATCCCGCAATGCTGGTGCCGCCGAGTTTAATCGAAAATAACACTTTTTAGAAATAAGCCGATGACGGCATTCGGATTTGTGAACATTACTAATAGAATCGGGAAATCTGCAAATAGAGTTGCTTATTTTGCAAATAGACTGGTTGAATCTGCAAAAAGATGGCTCATTTTGCAAATAGTGATAGAAATT
>NZ_NPDG01000031.1:0-65097 GCF_002272225.1 Bacillus sp. 7894-2 | reverse complement strand
ACCGAGTTTACTGGAAAATAACACTTTTTAAAAATAAACTGATTCCAGTTTCGGAGTTTTGAACATTACTAATAGAGACGGGAAATCTGCAAATAGAGATGCACATTTTGCAAATAGACCGGTGGAGCCCGCAAATAGCATGGCCCGTCTTGCAAATAGTCCCAGAAACTCCGCAAATAGAGCAATTCCGCAAAGCGGATACCGCCCGATTTTAATAGAAAGAAAGACAGAGAGCACAAACCCCTCTGTCTTTCTGCTAAGCACTTTAGAAAATCGAGAATAAAACGACTGCTAAAATAACACCAAGTATCGGCACAATCACGGTCAATGCGCCAAATGCCGGGTAGGCATCCTTATGGGACTCGCCGCAGATTGCCCGGATGGTTGTCACAACGTAACCGCCATGCGGCAAGGAATCAATTGATCCCGATGATATCGCTACAACACGGTGAAGTTCACTTGCATTGACACCCATGTCCAGATAATGCGGAGCCAGAAGCGGCAGGGCAATCGATTGGCCGCCGGAAGCAGATCCGGTCAGGCCGGCAATGACAGCAACAGCCAGGGCTCCGCCGATTAAAGGGCTTCCCGGAATGCTGGTCATGGCATCAACCGCAGTGGCAAAGGCAGGGGTTGCTTTTGCCACACCGCCAAATCCGACAACTGCAGAGGTATTGGCAATGGCAATCAATGCGCCGATGGTTCCTTCTGATACGGCTCCCCATACATTCGTGAAATACTTAAGGTTAAGAAAATAAGTTGCAAAGCAGCCGCTCAATAAAGCAATAATCAAGGCTGACTGTGCCAATGAATCATGGAAAATAAACGAAATCACAAGGACCACCAAAAGCGGAATCACACTTAATAATGGGCTTGGCAAGTTTTTACGGATTAGTGCAGAGTCTGTTTCTCTTGCCTCAAATTTTTCTCCATTGCGGATCGCCTTGTTAATCATTTTCTTCAGCCACCAGTATCCAAATGCCATCATAAAGACAGCGACAATGAAGCTGACTTCCCAGGCGGCATATGGGGAAGTGCCCAGGAACTCAATCGGAATCCAGTTCTGGATTTCCGGGGAACCGGCAGATGTCATGGTAAATGTAGTCGAACCGAAGGCAAGAGCTGCCGGAATGAATCTTCTTGGCAGGTTGGCTTCCTTAAATAGGCTCAATGCCATTGGATAGACGGAGAATGCAACGACAAACAGACTTACGCCGCCATAGGTTAAGACCGCACAGGCGATGACAACGGCTAATGCAGCCCGCTTCATGCCAATTTTATCGATAATCCATTTGGAAACACTGTCTGCTGCTCCGCTGTCTTCCATAAGTTTTCCGAAAATGGCGCCGAATAAGAACATCAAATACCACGATGTAATAAATCCGGCAAATCCGTTCATATAGTTAGTCAGAAAATTGACCTCACCCTCGCCTGCCAGCTGAGGGAAAATCGGCAATCCACTGAATATTGCAACAATAAATGCTGAAAGAGGGGCAGCAAGCAGCAGATTCATCCCTCTCATCGTCAAATAGATGAGAAGCCCGATCCCCCCAAGCAATCCAATCATACTTAGCATAAAAAGCCTCCTATCAGAAAAGCGCAAGGCGCCCGCTTATATAGAAAGCAGACTAAAACCGCCACGTCCTGTGGCAACGTCTGCATGACCCGCATCGTGCGGGCCTCAAGCATAAGACAAGCCGGCTGAAAGGTTGTTCTTTAACCTTTTGGACGGATTGGCTTATGACCTCGAGCCGATGGCGCCTGGAGCTAGACAATTATCGAACTTCAAAGATGTAAAATTAGTTTTACTAAAAACCCACACCTTCTCTCCATTACCTTCTGTCCGCTACTGATCCTCTTTCCACCAAATGGCCTTCTAATCTTTGGATTTCAGGGGTGTCTGTGTCCCCATTAATATGCTCCAAAAGAAGGTTTATTGAATAATCGACCATTTCGTCTACCGGCTGGTGCCAGGTGGTTAATTCATAAGATGACCAATCTGACATCGCCACATTGTCAAAGCCTACAACAGAGATATCCTCAGGGACTCTGATGCCCTGTTTTTTCAGATAATCCATTGCGCCAAAAGCGGATATATCATTTGCACAGAAGATGGCATCTATCTTTTTACTGCGTTCCAGCAGCTTTTGGGCTGCAGCAAATCCTCCTTCATATGAATAAAGGCCGTTTTCGGTTAAAAAGGAAGAGATGCCGTGTTCCGCCAAAGCTTTCTGGAAGCCATTTTTTCGATCAACTGTTGTTGATGTATTCATCGGTCCGGAGATAAAGGCGAGATTTTCATGTCCTTTTTCTATTAAGTAGTGCCCAATCCTTTTCCCGGCAGCAAAGTTATCGCATACAACAGCACTGCTTAAGGAATCGTTCACATATCGGTTAAACAGGACGACCGAGATGCCATTGCGTGTAAATTTCTGCACAGTCGATGAGGTCAAAAGCGCATCTGTAATGATGGCTCCCTCGACGCTGTATTCAATTAAATGGCTCACTTCATCCTCTTGGATCTCATTATTCTGGGAGTTGATAAACATAACCTTGTACCCTTTTTCAGCCAGCCTGCTGTAAAACTTATCGAGGATTTCCGGATAAAAAGGGTTCTGGATATTTCGCATGACAACGCCTATGATGCGGGACTGATTGGTAATCAGGCCCCTTGCTATGGCATTCGGCTGATATCCCAGCTGTTCGGCAGCATCCAAAATAAGCTGTTTCTTTTTTGATGAGATACTTGAATTTTCACTAAAAGCCCGGGATACGCTCGATTGGGAAACGCCTGCCAATCGGGCTACATCCATGGCTGTCACTTTTTTATTTTTCAACGCATGTTCCTCCTGCCTGAATCTAGACAGAGAAATTATATCAGATTTTGCTTACTTCACGAGACTGCTGTAGCGTTTTACACGAAGATCTGCCTGTGCCTGGTGGCCTTTAAAGCCTTCAAGGTCACATAGACGGGATGCATATTCACCGATTTTCGCACTCGCTTCAGGCGTTGTTCTCTGGTATGTGCATGTTTTTAAGAATTTCCCCACCCAAAGTCCGCCAGTGTAGCGGGCTGCTTTTTTCGTTGGAAGTGTATGGTTTGTTCCGATTACTTTATCACCGTAAGCCACATTCGTTTCAGGCCCAAGGAAAAGTGCACCATAGTTAGTCATGTTTTCAAGGAAGTAGTTCGGATCTTCAGTTAAAACCTCCACATGCTCATAAGCCAATTTGTCCGCTTCTACTACGGCTTCTTCCAGGCTGTCTACAAGGATGATGGAGCCGTAGTCTTTCCATGCCGCTCCTGCAACATCTGCTGTTGGAAGAGTCTCCAGCTGGCGTTCGATTTCTGTTACTGTTTCATTCGCTAATTTTTCAGATGTTGTAATTAGACATGCCGGAGAGTTTGGTCCATGCTCTGCCTGTCCTAATAAATCCGTTGCAATTATTTCTGCATCGGATGTTTCATCCGCTATGACAAGAACCTCAGTTGGGCCTGCGAACAGGTCGATTCCGACTCTTCCGTATAATTGGCGCTTCGCTTCCGCCACAAACGCATTTCCTGGCCCAACAAGCATATCAACCGGCTCAATGGATTCTGTTCCGATTGCCATTGCACCCATCGCCTGGATTCCGCCAAGAAGGTAAATCTCGTCAGCGCCAGCCAGATGCATCGCCGCAACCGTAGCAGAAGGAATTTCTCCTTTAATCGGAGGCGTGCAGGCAATCACGCGCTTAACGCCTGCCACTTTAGCAGTCAGAACACTCATGTGGGAGGAAGCAACCATTGGGTAGCGTCCGCCTGGGATATAGCAGCCAACACTGTTTACCGGAACATTTTTATGGCCAAGGAACACACCAGGCAATGTTTCCACTTCAATGTCCTGCAATGCTGCTTTTTGATGTTCAGCGAAATTGCGGATTTGTTCCTGCGCAAACTTGATATCGTTGATTGTCTGTTCAGGTACAGATGCAACAATTTCTTTGATTTGCTCTTCAGATAGTCTGAATTGCTCCGGTGACCACTTATCGAACTGCTCGGAAAGCTTGCGGACTTCTGCATCTCCGTTTTCTTCAATATTTTTAAGAATGGCGCTCACCGATTCTCTTACTTTTACATCTGCTTCCTGTACCTCTTGATCATTTTTGCCTTGTTTTAAGAAAGTTGCCACTTTGATATCACTCCTGTTTTTATTTTTGAATACGTATGCAAAATTAAGGAAAAAAATTTATATGGCTGTCCAGCCGCCATCTACTTTTATTGTATCGCCTGTAATGAACTTTGATAGATTGGAAGAAAGGAATAGAGTTGCGGCCGAGACATCCTCGGCATCCGCAAGCTTTCCAAGCGGAATTCTGCCGTAGACTTCCTTTTCAAATTCCTTGTCCTCGAACATTTTTGAAGTCAGCTCGGTTTCGATAAAAGTGGGAGCAACCGCGTTTACATTGATGCCATGTGATGCCCATTCCACCGCGAGCGCTTTCGTCAGCTGCACCATGCCTCCCTTGCTGGCACAATAGGCCGCCCGTTTGTAGTAGCCGACAAACGCCATCTGGGAAGCAATATTAACAATCTTGCCGGATTGATTCGGAATCATATACTCGGCTGCTTTCTGGCTGCAGAAAAACGCTGCCTTCAAATTGGTATCAAGCGTCAGGTCCCAGTCCTCTTCCGTCACTTCCATGGCAGGCTTGGCCCGGTTAATCCCGGCGTTATTGATCAGCACATCGAGAGAGCCCATATAATCCACTGCTGCTTCTGTCATTCTTTTAATCTCTGAGACATTATTTAAATCAGCGGAAACATAATAGCTATTGGTGTTAATTTTTTTCAGCTCATCGGTTGTCTGGCGGAGAGCGTCTTCATTTCTGCCCACGATGACAACCTTCGCTCCGTTTTCGGCAAAGGACATGGCGATATCCCTGCCGATTCCTTTGCTTCCGCCTGTCACGATTACCGATTTATTCTCCAGGTCAGGAAAGTTCTTCATGCCATTCCTCCATCAGAATTATTGAATTCCCAGATCCTTCTTTAGAAAACGGATCAGCTCCGCTTCCCTCTTCTGATTGTACTCTTTGGAAAAAGCTTCATCCCACTTGTAGTAGCCTTCACCCGTTTTATCGCCGAGCTTCTGTTCAGACACAAGCTTCTTTAGTGCCGGCAAAGATTCCTCTGCACTGGATAAGTGCTGGAACAGATAATCAGATATGGCGGAGAAGACATCCAGCCCGCCCATGTCAGCTGTCATCAATGGACCTGAAACCGGCAGCCTGCGTCCAATTCCGTAAGTAACGGCATCATCAATATCTTCTTTGCTCGCGATGCCTTCCTCCAGAAGGTACTGGGCTTCACGGAATAGGGCATATTGAAGGCGATTGCCGACAAAACCGGGAACCTCTTTTTTCACTTCAATCGGCTTTTTCTTCATTTGCTTTAAAAGCTGAAAAGACCTTTCCACTGCTTCATCGCCGGTCTTCTCTCCACGAACAACTTCGACAAGAGGAATCAGATGAGCCGGATTCCAGAAGTGTGTAACCACTGTCCGTTCCGGATGAGCAGTCTCTGAAGCAATCTCCGTTGGACTGAGGCCTGAAGTATTGCTTGCGAGAATGACATCGGGAGCACAAAGAGCGTCGAGACGCTTAAATAAGTCAATCTTTAATTGAATGTTTTCCGGTACAGCTTCAATCACGAAAGTAGCACCCTGAACTGCTTCTTCAACAGAGACAGTCATTTTAATATTTTCCTGAATGTGGCCAGCTTCCGATTCGGATAAAATACCGTTATTGAGCATAACCTCAAGCTTCTTCAGCATGTTGGTCCAGCCCTGTTCCAGGTCAGCGTCACTGATGCCCTGCATGGTCACGCTCAGTCCGGCCCAGGCCGCATTAAGCGCAATGGAATGGCCCATCGTGCCGCACCCAAGTACAGCTATTCTCTCCAATCGCTCACCATCTTTCTGAAATTTCTAGTTTTTGAATACGTATTCAATATACAATGTAAGTGCTGTGAATTCAATATAAAATTATAAATTGTTAAAATATTCATTTGTTTTTAGCTGAGAATTTAATCAAACGTTTGATTGATTTTAATAAAATGACTGACAGATCAATCCCAGTCGGGCCGCCTTCTTCCCGTGAATGTGAACATTATTAATAGAATCGGGAATCCTGCAAATAGAACGGTTGAACCTGCAATTAGAATGGCCAAAGCTGCAAATAGAGAGGGGAATCCTGCAAATAGAGCAATCCAGCACGCATACGCTGCCGGCTTTAATAGAAAAGGAAGATAGACTGATTCCAGTTCCGGAGTTTGGCAGATGTGATGTGTGAATGTGAACATTACTAATAGAATTGCGGAACCTGCAAATAGAGAAGCTCATTTTGCAAATAGACCGGTTGAATCTGCAAATAGAATAACTAATCCTGCAAATAGAGAGGAGAATTCCGCAAATAGCCCGTTTCGCACGGCAGCTTTTATAAAAAAAGACAGAGAGCCTAAGCCCACTGTCTTCTCTGATACGATTAAGTATCCAAAAACGTCTTCCCCTTCAGCTGATTCAATGTCACCACAAAGTCATGCAGCAGCTTGTAGGAGTTCTCCATATCATCCAAATCGACTACTTCAATTGGCGTATGCGTATAGCGGGACGGGATGGAGATAACCCCTGCTGTGACGCCTTTATTTGTCATATGGATGGCGCCAGCATCTGTTCCGATTCCCATGAAGACTTCATGCTGGTATGGGATATCCCCTTCTTCCGCCACTTTTTCGAGGTGCTGAGTGACAAGCGGATGGGCAATCAGTGATTTATCAGCGATTTTGATGCAAGGGCCATTGCCCAGGATTCTTGTGCCTGTCATGAGCACGTCAAATGTGTCGCTGGTTGGTGTTGTATCCAGTGCCAGCGCAAAGTCAGGCTCTACCGCAGCAGATACAACGGATGCTCCTCTTAACCCAACTTCCTCCTGAACCGTAAAGGCACCGTAAATGTCACCATGCTGAGCCCCGCTTCCTCCAATGTTTTGGAGCAGACGAATCAATAGGGCGCAACCTGCCCGGTCGTCCAAAGCTTTGCCGGTAACGCGGTTATTTCCTATTTTCTTGAATTCGGTGCCATAGCTGATGGGCTGTCCAATCTTAATTCCCATTTCCGCGGCTTCTTCTGCAGTACGGGCGCCGATATCAATATAAAGATCGCGGTGGCTGGAAATGCGCTTTGGATCATCCCATTTCACATAGTGGGCAGAAATGGTTCCAATCACTCCATCTACAGCACCTTTTTCAGAACGGACCTTAACCGGCAGTGATAAAAGAATACGGTCATCAAACCCGCCTAATTTCTCAAATCGAATTAAACCGTTATCCTCGATTTTCTTTACTATAAACCCAATTTCATCGGTGTGGGCTGCAATGACTAATGAAGGAAAATCCGGGTTATTTCCTTTCTTTTTCACAATCAGGTTCCCAACCGAATCGACGTGGTATTCATCCACATAATCCTTCACTTCATTTAAAATAAATCGTTGTACATCTTGTTCAAAACCGCTTGGACCGACGATATCGCATAAGCCTTTTAATAATTCATACACTGTGAAACCCTCCCTGGGGGACAGAGGGACAGGTTCACTGTCCCCAACGCACCTTGGGACATAGGACCTGTCCCCTCGTCCCCTGTTAATTCGTCAAGTAAACCTTCGTAAAGTCATCATCTTCCATTGGGTGTGCTGTGAATCCCTGGACATAGGCCGCCATTGCGATTGGCGGTGTTGTATGTGCAAGCGTCACCCATGGGGCATCTTTGTGGAAAATTTCCTGAGCCTGCTGGTAAAGCTTTGCCCGTTCGTCCTGGTCAAATGTTACACGGGCGTCCTGCAGAAGCTTCGTGAATTCTTCGTTTTCATAGAACGCACGGTTGCTGGCAGGTTTCTCCGTATTCGTTGCACTCAGGTTCGGGAACAGGAAGTTATCCGGATCGGCCATAACGCCTGTCCAGCCGTATAAGCCCATGGGATGTTCCCCGTTTCCAGACTTTTGAAGGTACGTTGCCCATTCATAGGTTACGATTTCGGCTTCGATGCCAACTTTCTTCAAATCTGATTGGATGGCTTCTGCCACCTTCATCGGCTGCGGCATATACGGCCTTGGGTTGCTCATCGCCCAAAGCTGGGTCTTAAATCCATCTGGATAACCGGCTTCTGCCAATAGCTTTTTCGCTTCTTCCACATTGAATTTGTAGTCTTCAATGCTGTCATTATAGCCCCAAAGCACAGATGGGAATGGGTTTTTCGCCACTTCGGCATAGCCGTTATAAAACGCATCTACAATGGCCTGTTTATCAATGGCCATATTGACTGCCTGGCGGACTTTAACATCATCAAAAGGGGCCATTTGTGTGTTGAGAACCATGTAGCCGATGTTAAAGCTTGGGCGCTTGACAAGACTTAAGTTTGAATCCGCTTCGATGGTCGTGGCATCATCCGGATTAAGCCCATCGATGATATCGACTTCCCCCGCTTGAAGAGCCGTAAGACGTGAGGAATTCTCCGGAATGACGCGGAAAATTAGCTCATCCAGGTATGGACCTTCGCCTGCATAATTTTCATTTTTCTTTAGGACGATTTTGTCATTGGTTTTCCAGCTTTCAAATACAAACGGGCCAGTTCCCACTGGATGCTGATAGAACTTGTCACCATGCTTTTCGATCGCCGCCGGACTTGCAATTCCAAACATAGGAATAGCCAAATAGCTGATAAAAGCTGCTGTCTTTTCCGTTAATTTAAACTCTACTGTTGATTCATCAACTGCTTTTACATACTCGATCTTATGGTTGGGATCCCCTTTAAAGCCGCCATACAAGAAAGGGTAGTATGGAAAATCCCCTTTATGGTAGGGGTTATCAGGATCCATCCACCGATCAAAGTTGAACACGACCGCTTCCGCATTAAAGTCGGTTCCGTCCTGGAACTTGATGCCCTTTTTAAGGGTAATGGTCCATGTCAGTCCATCGTCAGAGACTTTGTGAGATTCCGCTAATCCCGGCTGGACTTCAAGATTTTCGTCATATACAAACAATGTTTCAAAAATATTGCTTGTTACACGGATGGATTCGCCATCTGTTACATTGATGGGATCCAGCCCAATCGCATCAGCACCACGGGCATAAATTAAGGAACCGCCCTCTTTTGGATCGCCGCTGCTGCTGCCTGATGCTTTTTCATCGCTGCCGGAACATGCAGAAAGCAGCAATGATAGAATCAGTAAAATGCTTAAAACCAGTGAAGACTTGCCTTTCATTGTGTTTCCCCCTTATGGTTTTTGTGTAGATGAAAGTAAGAAAAAGTATTGTTTTTAGACTTTTCATACTTTTTAATAAAAATTAGTATATATTAGATTATCGAAATATTCTACTATATTTTTAGAGTCGAAATACTTATTTTGGAAAGCTTGTTTTACCAGCTTCTTTACCATTAAGGTTGTAAGCGATTACATAATTCTAATAATTTTTTGGATAGCAAAAAAACTGACCCAGTCAGCCTGAGCCAGTCATTCTTTCTATCATTTATGAAAATCCACATTCATTTTTTCTTCACCAAACACCACTGATGTCTGGCTGGGTTTCGTTTCAGCAATTATTTTTCCATTTCTAACTGAATACTTGACAGCCGCCTGCCTCCTAATCGCTTCATACTCATTTTCCGCATCAAGAATAATCAGGTTGGCCGGCTTTCCTTCTTCAATTCCATATTTCTCATCAATATTTAAAGTTTTAGCACTGTTAGTTGTTATCAGGTCAAACGAGTTAACAATCTGCTCATGCCCCATCAGCTGTGACACATGGATGCCCATATGGAGCACCTGCAGCATATTGCCTGTGCCAAGCGGATACCATGGATCAAAGATGTCGTCATGGCCGAAGCTTACATTTAGCCCTGCTTCAAGCAGCTCTTTTACTCTTGTAATTCCCCTGCGCTTCGGATATGTATCAAAGCGTCCCTGCAGATGGATGTTTACGAGCGGGTTTGCGACGAAATTAATGTTTGATAGCTTTAACAGTCTGAACAGTTTGTAGGTATAAGCATCATTGTACGAGCCCATTGCCGTTGTATGGCTTGCCGTTACCCGGCTGCCCAATCCGCGTTCATAGGCTTCCGCAGCCACCACTTCCACAAAGCGCGACTGTTCATCATCGATTTCATCGCAATGGATATCGACAAGGCGGTCATATTTTTCCGCAAGATCAAAGGCCGTTTTCATTGAAGCCACGCCGTACTCCCTTGTGAACTCGAAGTGAGGAATGCCGCCCACCACATCAGCCCCCATTTTCAGCGCTTCCTCCATGAGCTCGGCGCCGCTTGGATACGAATTGATCCCCTCCTGCGGGAAAGCTACCAGCTGTAGGTCCACATAGTCGGACATTTCTTCTTTTACTTCCAAAAGTGCCTTTAATGCCGTAAGACTTGGATCGGTTACATCCACATGTGTGCGGACATGCTGGATTCCCTGTGCAATTTGCCATTTCAATGCCGTTTCCGCCCTTGTCTTTACATCTTCATGTGTCAGGGTTTCTTTTCTTTGTGCCCATCTTTGAATGCCTTCGAATAATGTTCCGCTCTGGTTCCACTCCGGTTCGCCTGCTGTCAATGTTGTGTCGAGGTGAATATGGGGTTCGATGAAGGGTGCTGAAACCAGGGATCCGGCAGCGTCCAGAATTTCCTGGCTGGCATTAGATTCCCCTTGTGTCAGGCTATGAATCTTTCCATCTTGTATCGCTATATTCCATAAGCCTTCCCGGCCTCTCAGTTTCGCGTTTTTAATAATCACTTCTTAGTTCCCCTTCCCGAACTGTATTTCTGCCTTGTAATGAAGCAGCCAATTTTGATACCAGGACAAATGTTATGGCTGAACCTAACAGCGAGTTGACTGGCGGGATCCCCGGCACGAAATTTGCAGCGGCTACACCGGCTGCCCAGGCAAGGATCGCGATCCAGTTTACAGCCTTAAACTTCATATCTGCAAACTTCTTATATTCTCCGCGATTTACGATAAAGTAATCTGCCAGGATGATAGCTCCGATGGATGGCAGCGTCGATCCCAGAATCGTCAGGAACCCGACAAAGTTGTTGTACAGCCACATGGCCGCAATCGTTCCGACAATTCCGTTGAAGATGACAACCTTTCCCTTTCGGATCTTTAAAATGCTCGCAAACCCTAAGCCTGATGCATATAAGGCGTTATCGTTCGTTGTCCAGATGTTTAAACCAAGAACCAGAATCGCCGGGAAAATCAATTTTTGGATGAACATGACTTCTGAGATATCCGATTGCCCTGTTGCGATCGCACCGATTGCACCGAACAGGAACATGATCGAGTTTCCGATGAAGAAGGCGATGACGGTTGATACTACCGCTGAACGCTTTGTATTTGAAAATCGTGCGAAGTCCGGAGTCAGCGTGCCCGCACTGATAAACGAGCCGACGCAAATTGTTAAAGCCGCTGCCAGACTAATGGCCTCAGTTGGCTGATATTGCATAAGCCCTTCCAGTCCGCCTGCTGTTTCTGTTGCTTTAAAAACGGAGAAGCTTCCCAGAACAGTGATTAAAGGTACTGCTATGAAGCTTAAGATTGCCAGTGCCTTCATACCGAAGAAGGCTGTGCCTGTCATCAGGAGACCTGCCACCGCAATCAGAAGATACGCATCAATTCCTGTTACTTTTTGAACCGGCAGCGCAAACATCGCTACCCCAACTCCGAACCAGCCAACCTGAGTGGCAGCCAGCAGGAAGGATGATAGATAGGATCCTTTTTCACCGAAAGCATAGCGGGTGAGCAGGTGCGTTGATAGGCCTGTCTTTGCCGCGATATAGGCAAGTGCCCCTGTGTAAGCACCTAAAATCAAGTTGCCTGCCAGAACGATTCCGATAAACTGAATGAACGTTAATCCTGTTCCAAGCGTTCCGCCTGACCACATGCTGGCCGAGAAGAAGGTCAGACCGAGCATCACCACAAGCATTTTCCAAAAACCATTGCGATGCCCTTGAGGTACCGCTTCTAACGAAAAATCCAAATCTACTTTTTTCATACCAATTCCTCCAATCGTTTTTTGAACTGGTACCGAAGGATCTTCGATAGTAAGTGGATGGAAAAAGAAAAAGGCTTCTCGCCGTTTTCCGACAAGAAGCCTTTTCCCTGCATGAAGAACCCTTGGGCAGGATATACCTCACCCATTGGTCATCATACTTCCGCTGTCCTTGTCAGCCTCACGGGACTGAATTAAAGGTACCAGTATTTAATTGTCTACTATTGTTTCAGAAAAAATTAGTAGTGTCAAGATGGAAAAGTGAACCGAGATCCAATCCAACACAGAAAATAGCCCTTCCAAAAGGCTATTTCAATATCCATGACCAGGCTTCCTCAAGCTGATGGCCTTCAAAGTATTCGACTGTAATTCCAGGCAGGTAGTTCGTAAGCTTTGAGACTGTAAAAATCCAGTCTTTATCACTGACAACCGCGAATTTATTAAACTGCTTCCACCTTTTTATATCAAATTCCATTCCTTCCGTGGCACCCTGGAAAGTTGTCCCGTCTACATCCGTCATGATGGCGAGGATATTGAATTTCTGGTCATCTTTAAAATTTTCTCTCACGTATTGATCCAGTTTTTCAGCATCTTCCTTTGTTGCATTGCCATTGAATGCGAGGGCGATGGTAGAGGGAGAGCGGGATTCTATGAATTGAAGCATACTGATTACCTCCAAGTGGTTTTATTTGAGGTAATTTCCCGATTTTGCGGGCTGCGAAACTAGCAGTGGGGAGTTTTTTATTGGAAATGGAGTGTGCTATTTGCAGGTTTTGCTTTCTATTTGCAAGTTTTATCCGACTATTTGCAGAATCAAAAACCCTATTTGCAAGTTCACAATTCTATTTGCAAGAATTCAGATTCTATTTGCAGCATTCACAATTCGGTTCTTTCCCAACAAAAATAGAACCAGCCAACGCGCCGGTTCTATCTATTGGAAAATGGTGTGCTATTTGCAGGTTTTGCTTTCTATTTGCAAGTTATACCCGACTATTTGCAGAATCAAAAACCCTATTTGCAAGTTCACAATTCTATTTGCAAGAATTCAGATTCTATTTGCAGCGTTCACAATTCTATTTGCAGAAATCCAGATTCTATTTGCACTATTCACAATTCGGTTCTTTTCCAACAAAAATAGAACCAGCCAACGCGCCGGTTCTATAAATTATTTCTTGCTATAAAATCGATCCCGGACCTTTTTGAGGCGGGCATGATAGTTTAGGATATCAAGTCTTGCTTTCTCTGCTTCAGGTGCGATTGGCCGCAGCTTTTCCACTTCCCAATAGTCAATAATGACATCGAGAACCTGATCAAAATACTCGAGCGGGCCGTAGTTGGCTTCTTTTGCGATGATAGCCATGCGGTTTTCAAAATCGGGCATGACAGCACCCGGCATTTTAAAGTTCATGATGACGTTCGCGAGGTAGTAGCAATAGTTAGGTTCTAATTGCAGGTGATGTTTTATAACGTCTCTGTAAAAAGTATAATGCAGGGTCTCATCCTTGGCCAAACGCCTCAGCAGGGTGGACAAATCCTTATCATGAGGACCCGCTACCTTCGCCACATTATAGTAGAACACCATGGTGGCCAGCTCCTGCATGGAGGTATAAACCATTGTTTCAAATGGCGTATGGAAATCGGGATTCCAGCCATTTTCGACTGTCTGCTTATGCAGCTGGTGAAGCCTGCCCGGATGGACATTCCGCGTGATTAACAGATAGGTTTCAAGTAGGTTGGAGTGCTGATCCTCTTCCGCAGTCCAGGTATGCACAAATTCCTTAATAACATTCAATGACCCTTTAAATGTCTGGTCCAAATAAGAGGTGAACCATGGGAGATTGACTTCTGTCAAAAGAGCTGTCTCCACAGCGGTAATGACAGGCTCCGGTAGCGTCACCTGGCTTTCATCCCATGGTACACGCCGGAAATCCTGTGCTTTATCCCATGGAAGAAATTCGTGATAGCCCCAATCTATTTTTTCAGCACGCTTTTTATGCTCCTCATACAATTCCCTTACCTTCGGCTCCAGACGAAAATCGAGATGATTTGTTAACAAGTGTAGACCTCCATCGCTATTATATAGCTAACTATTATGACCTGTTACTAATTTAATTTAACTATATCACATTTGCACGTTAACTAACTAATATAAAAGTCGAATTTTCGGGAAATTAGGATTTTTATTAAGAGCTGTAAGGAAGAACGAAAGAACCGCCGATATAATTAATCAGCGGTTTACATTTAAATCTTGTATCACCTGACTAGGCCATTAGCTCTTTCACCAATATTGCAAGGCCCTCAGCACTTCGAGAGAGAGTCCCTGCTTCCATCATTACTTCCCGCCCGTAAACGAAATTCCTTTAATAAAGTAGCGATTAAAGAATGCATACAGCAGCAGGACCGGAAGCGTAAAGACCATGGACGCTGCCATAATATAGTTCCAGTAGCTGACAAATTGGCCTTTAAACGTATTCAGCCCTAATGGGAGAGTGTACATTTCTGTATCTGTCATAACAATCAGCGGTCTCATGAAGTCATTCCAGAAGCCCATGAAGACAAAGATTGCCTGGGCAGCCAGAGCCGGTTTGGCAAGAGGCAGCACTACCTTGAAGAAGATTCCCAGGCGGCTGAGCCCATCAAGCTGTGCAGCTTCCTCCAATTCTTTCGGAAAATTGATAAAAAATTGTCTCATCATGAAGATGAAGGTCGCATTGACCATCGAAGGTACAATCATTCCCTGATAAGAGTTCAGCCAGCCCAGTTCTTTCAGGATTAAATAGTTTGGAATCATGGTCACTTGCGCCGGTATCATTAACACAGCGAGAATAATGATAAACAAGGTCTTTTTACCGGGAAACGCAAGTCTTGCAAGGGCATAGCCTGCCATTGAGTTAAAAATGATATTTAGCAGCGTCCCGATTACCGCGATGATAAGGGAATTTAATAGCCATCTGGGAAACAGCTCCTGTTCCACAAAAATTTGCTGGTAGTTTGCCAAAGTGAAGTTTTTCGGAATAAAGTTCATGGTCCCGCTAATAATTTCTTCTAATGTCTTAAAGGAGGATGACAGGGCCCATAAGAACGGAACAAGTGTGGTGACAGCGTATAGCACAAGAATGACGTATAGAAGACGCTTGCTGAATGATTTTTTCCTGGAATTCATGTCCGTTCCCCCTTAATAAAGTGATTCTTCCTTCGAAAATTTACGCTGGATCAGTGTTGCAACTAGAATAATAATAGCCAGTGCAAATGCCAGTGCAGCCGCATATCCCATTGTTCCGAGTGATTTGAATGCATATTGATAGATTAATAGAACGACTGTCAGGGTTGAATTGTTTGGTCCCCCGGATCCGCCGGAGAAGATATACGACTGATCAAACAGCTGGAATGTTCCAATTAGCCCCATGATGACAACAAACGAGGTAACCGGACGCAGGAAAGGAACCGTTACATAAAAGAACTTCTGAAGAGCATTGGCCCCATCAAGCTCTGCTGCTTCATATAAGGAATCGGGAATATCCTGAAGAGCTGCGAGATAAATCACCATAAAAAATGGCGCCGTCGCCCAAATATTCATCAGCATGATTGCATTTAATGCGATATCAGGATCGCCTAGAAAGTTATACCCGGGAAGTCCGATCATTTCCAGAAGGTTGTTGATCAGCCCTTCTTTGTTATACATCCACATGAAAATTAACGTTAAAACGGCAGAGGAAGTTAACGTCGGCAAAAAGTAAACAATGCGAAAGAACTTTTCTCCCTTTAAACCGGCATTTAACGTTGCTGCCAATATCAGAGCTAAAGCCGTCTGGCAGGGCACCACAATCAGCACATATTTCGCGGTATTCTTTAACGCGATAAGGGCTCTGTTGTCTTCCATAATTCTGGCGAAATTTTCAAACGCCACAAATTCAAAACTCGTTTCGCCAAGAAGCTGAACTTTATTAAATGAAAGGAAAATAGCATAAAGAATAGGCCCAATGATAAATAGGGCTAACACTAATAGTGTTGGAGACATAAACAAATACCCCTGCCCGGCATCTTTTAATTTTTTCTTAGAAGATCGTTTGTTCATGAGTATTCCTACCTTCTATCTATTTGGATAATACTTTCCTAAATGGCCGGTACGCCTCAAACCTCAAAAGAAAGACTGCAGCATCAGATTATGAATGTACCTGACACCATAAAAGTGCCAGGTACATCTGCCTTATTGAATTTCACTATTTGCTTGCTCCTGTGCTTCCTTCAATGCGTCAGATAGCGGACGATCCCCAAGGAATGCAGCAATGAATTGGTTATTAAAGTTATTCATGATAATCGGGAGGTTCGCACCTTCCTGCCATACAGTGGCATAGGAAGCTCCTGCTACTAGTGCACCTCTTAATGGATCTTCATTAAAGCCTAATTTTTCCGCGACCGATTTGCGTGTAGGAAGGGCGAAACCTTTAGAAGTCCATGTTTCCATTCCCTCTTTGCCAGTCAGGTAGGAAATCAGCTTCCATGAAGCTTCCTTCTTCTCGGATGCTGCATTCATGACATAACCAACCGTATAAGCCATGGTCCCTTTTTCGCCATTAACAGCAGGAAGTTCAGCTGTTCCGTACTCCACATCAGGGAAAGTATCCTCTAAGAATGGAATCGCCCAATTCCCTTCAATGACCATTGCCGCTTTCTGCTGGCCGAACATTTCTCCGCCCCAGTTTGCGCCAACTTCTGATGCCTGGGCAGAAGTTTTGTCTTCAAGATGCTGATCAACGATTGGCTTTAGTGCTTCCACTACCTCCGGAGAAGCGAAATTCGCCTTATCATCCTTCACCACATCGCCGCCGGAAGCCTGGGCAATATGATATAACCTGGCAAGTTCAGGTGCTACACCAAATCCGTATACACCTTCCTTGGTAAGGGCTTTGGATACTTCGCGCAGCTCATCCCATGTTTTTGGGACTTCTACACCTGCTTCTTCAAACATTTTTTTATTATAAAAAAGAGCTAGAGTAGAGTAATCTTTTGGAAAGCCGTATGTCTTTCCATCCACCTGAAATGCTTCAAGCATCGGCTTCTCAAAATCTTCAGTATCAAAGTCCTCTGTAACATACTCGTCTAAAGGCTCGACGACACCCGTTTCAATCAATGCCGGCGCTTCAAGTGCATCCAAATAGAACACATCGGGACCTTCTCCGCCAATCAAGCGTGTTTTTAGGACATCCATATACTGCTCTGAAATCACTTCATGCTTAACATCAATGTCGGGAAATTTCTCTTCGAAGTCGGCAATGGTCTGTTTCAGAAGCTTTTGCTCAGATGGGTTGCCGCCCCATCCTGCAAGCGTTACTTCAACCTTCTCTCCTTCAGATCCTCCAGAGCCTTCCGAGTTTGTTTCATCTGAGCCGCTGCAACCGGCAAGCAGGGACCCCATTAACATTGTCGTCATACCTAAACCAGCCAACCATTTCTTCTTCATCCTTCGTAACCCCTCTCATTTCCATTGATTTTTTATGTTAAAAAATTATTGAGTTACCTTCACATGTTTGACGATTTCAAAGCCTGTTGTATTTTCTAAAATGGCTGTCTGTATTTCTTCACCCTGTCTGCTGACAGAAACGGAAAGGGTTCCTTCACCAATTTTGATGTTACTAACCTTCAATGTATTCATTTCATCAAGCAGCATCGGGCTCAGCTGAATTTCCTTCTTCAGGCTGTCCGGGAAAAGGCCCAGCAGTGATTGGACAAATACAAGCGGAGTACCTGCTGCCCAGGCCTGCGGTGAACACGCAACCGGGTATTTAACAGCCTTCCCGATTTCTGCACCATAGCCGCAGAACAGTTCAGGGAGACGATCGTACTCAAAATACCGGGAAGCCTGTATTAGGCCAGTCATTACTTTTTTAGCATCTGCAGAAAAACCAAGCTTGCTCATTCCCAGTAAAATCATGCTGTTATCATGTGGCCAGATACTGCCATCATGGTAGCTCATCGGATTATATCCTGCTTCTCCTTCACCCATTGTGCGAATCCCAAATCCTGAAAACATTTTCCCGCTCGTCAGCATGCTGCTTACTTTCTGTGCACGGTCTGCTGCGAGCATTTCCGAATACAGAACATGCCCCGGGTTGGATGTAATGGTTCCAACCTGTCTTTTTCCGCCATCAAGAGCGATGGCATAAAACTCCTGATCCGCCATCCAGAACTCGTTTTCAAATGCTTCTTGAAGTTTTTCAGCCTCAGCCTTCAGCTTTGCAGCACCCTCTTCGTTTTCAAGCCTGTTATACATGGAGGCAATCCCCTGCTTTGCCTGATAGACATATCCCTGTACCTCGGAAAGTGCTATTGGTGTTTCAGCATAATCACCATTTCGATGAACAATTGAATCTCCGGAATCTTTCCAGCCCTGATTCGCTATTCCCTTTGCTGATTCCTGATGGTATTCCACAAACAAATCGCCATCCCGATCTCCATACTGGTCAATCCACTCTAACGCACGTTTGACGTTTGCTTCGAGCTGCCGGAACGTCTCCAAATCTCCGGTCCATTTCACATACTCTGTTAATAGAACAAGGAATAACGGTGTCGCATCAACCGTTCCATAGTAAGGAGTGAATGGAATCTGGTTTGTATTCGCAAGCTCCCCGTAACGGATTTCATGCATTATTTTCCCCGGCTGCTCATCTCTCCACGGGTCGACTTTGGTCCCTTGCTGACTTGCCATTGTAAACAAAGTTCCTTTTGCCACATCCGGCTGGAAGGCAATCATCTGAAGTGCCGCAATCAGACTGTCCCTGCCAAACGGAACGCCGAACCACGGCAGTCCTGCCACCGGGAAATTGCCGTAGCCCATGTCTGTCAACAGCACCCGCAAGTCCGATAATCCCCGATCAACAAGCCTTTGCAGCGGCAGATAATCTGTTTCAACTGAAGCCAGCTCTGAAGACCAGCTCCGGTATGAAGATTTGAGCTTTTGAAGAGCTTCATTTACAGGTAAAAGATCTGTTCTCGTTTCTGCATTTTCAAGCGGAATAACCATAATGGTTACAGATTTAGATTCCTGGTGCCGAAGAGTTAGAGTAAATGTAATTTTGCCGTCTTCTTTTACTTCTTTAGGGATAAGAGAAGTATCCCATTGAATACGCGTTGCTCTTTTAATATCATCTGCACCATCATAATGGAATGTTAGAGCATTTTTATCAGCTGTCTGACCTGTTCTTTTTCCTACATCACCTGTCTGAAAACCGCGGACGATAAACATATCATGAAAATCCGCATCGGCTTCTACATTTAAATCAAACGTCACCGGTTTCGGAAAGTAGTTCTTCGCCGTAACCGTTTCATATAACACGTCATCATAGATAAATCGCTTTCTTTCAATCTCAACGGATTCTCTCCAAAGAATTAATTCCCCATCCTTTTCCTGGTGCGGATTTGTTGAGAGAATGGAAGACATATAGTTTTCAGATCCATCGGAGTGAAGAAGAATCGGCTTTTCATTGTTGATCCGCACATTAAATTTACTGAGGAAACGAGTATCGTTCTTGTATAAGCCTAAGCCGTAGCTGTGATTGGCAGTGATATCCCCCTGTTCATCTGTTAATAGAAATAGATTGTTCTCTTTTATCACTCTGTAGTTCATTTTGCCCCTCCTGCACTTCCGGTTTTCATAGCTGTTCGCTTTCCGAAACGTTTCGGTTTTTTAGTAAAAAAATATTACCAAAACGTTTCGGATTAATACTAAAGTAAAAGCTGGCTATCCTTGCTGGCTATCCAGCCCGGGTCCGCCAACATTTATTTTTTCACTTCTGCTGTACTCTCTCGTTCCATTAGCTCTGTTTTCATAACAAGACGGTGTGTGTCTGTCTCGTTTTGAAGCAGTCCAATCAGTAATCTTGCTGCTTCATATCCCAGACCGAACTTATTCTGTGCAATCGTTGTCAGCTTCGGACTAACATATGAGGCTAATAAAATATCATCGTATCCTATTATGGATAGCTCCTCAGGAACCTGACGATTAAGCTCTTTCGCAGCGGACATGGCTCCAATTGCCATTAAGTCACTTGCACAAAATAACGCCGTGATTTCAGGATGATTGCGCAGCATTTGAAAAGCCGCTTCCTTCCCTTTTTCTTCTGTAAATTCACCATCGGCAATGTATTCCGGATGGAAGGCAAGGCCTGCTTTATCGAGAGCTTTTTGATACCCCTGCAATCTTTCACGGCTGACAAAAGCAAATTCATGTCCATTAATCATGCCAATTTTTTCATGGCCGAGATGAGTGAGATGTTTTACCGCTTTCTCAGCCCCCAGCACATTATCTGTGGTGACATGGCTGACATGATCTGATTCAAGCGGAATATCAATTAATACACAAGGAATATCGCTCTCTACCACTTCCTTTAAATAAGGATCATCGGTGCGGATCCCCTGAATAATAACACCATCCACTCTTCGCTCACGGCACAGCTGAGTATACGTCTTTTCCCGCTGTTTGGAAGAATTAGTATTAAATAAGATAAGATCATAATTGGATCCCGAAACATACTCATTAACGCCCGCAAGAACCTCTACCATGAAATTATCCTTAACGCTTTCCTTCGTAAAACCTGACACCAGCAGCCCAATAGTCTGTGATCTTTTCATTACTAAACTTCTGGCAAGCGAATTAGGGCTGTAATTCAGATCCTTCGCAACTTGAGTTATCTTTTTTCGGGTAATTTCACTAACATCGGAGTATCCATTTAACGCCCTTGAAACAGTCGTAACAGATACTCCTGCCTTTTTTGCAATATCCTTAATTGTAGTCACTCAGACAACTCCCAAAACGTTTCGGTTTTTCTTTAACTTGACTATACAACATGCTGAAAACGATTACAACCATTTTTATAAAATTCTAAACTGTTTTTCTATAAAAACCAATTGGCAGCTCGGTTTTCCTATTTTATAGTGAATCATTTGCGGCATTTGATAGTCTATTTGCAATTTGATTGTTCTATTTGCAGGTTTCCGGCTCCTATTTGCAATCTCTTTGTTCTATTTGCAGGTTTCGAGCGGCTATTTGCAGATTCCATAATTCTATTTGCATGTCCCCTTCTCTTTACTATACAAAAGCTCAATCAAACGTTTGATTCAATTATTTCGGCCGCCTTCTTCCAATGGCTCTTTAAAACATTCCACCTGGTGGCAGCATCCGGCATTTCCAGGATTCGTTCTTTCATAATTGTTCAAGCTTGCCAGAGGAAGCTTAATTCCATCCACAAACTGCACTCGCTCTTTTTAATGTCCTTACCATGAGAAACAGCTTGAGCAACATATTTTTAGTACAATACTCCCTAACCACTCTCTTACTTTTTACCTATTTTTACCTAAAAAGTGTAATTTTCCACGTTAAAACTGTAAAAATCTAACTTCATCGGCTAAAATAGGGGGTATACTCTGAATGGCACATTCCTTTAGGGAGGACATTTAACTAATGCGCAAAAAAACAAAAATTTTACTCTGCAGTGTTGGAATATCATTAATGCTTGGAGGATGTTCTGGTATGAATAGCACGAATAACAATCAAGACAGTGAAAAAGCAAAAGAAACACAGGCTGCCGCCTCTGGAGAAACATTGGTAAGTGTCCAGGATTATACCGGGGAAGGCTATGCACTTCCATACGGAAAAGAAACGGATAAAATCGCTGATGAAAACCTTGATCAGATAGAGGAAGCTGCCATCAAGTTTTTTAAGGAGAAATATAAGACCGATGTAACGGTGCATAATGTAGTTGGGGCTAAGGATGGGGCTACTGTGTTTGTTGAATCCAAAGGTGAGCCGCATTTCTATACTTATGCTGTAGTACCAATAGATGAACTGGAAAAGAAAGCGATGACAGAAAAGATATGGGCGGATGAATTCCAGGTGGAGAATGCCATTAAAGGCGGATTGTATCACATGATTTTTAATGAAGAGTTCAAGAAGCTCGATAACTACCTAGAATCAGTTGCGGCTGACGGGCAAGTAACAGGTAAAACAGAAGAGGCCCTCCAAAATGTGGGCGGACATGGATATATGACTCCCTATTATTTTTTAGCATTAACAAGTAAAGAAGAGGCTATTAAACCAGTCTATGACCTTTATATTAGTAATCCTGAGGAAAGTACGGAAAATTTGAGAAATGCCTATGAAGAAGGCTCGTTTAATCCTGAAAACTTCAAAATCAATATTCAGTTATTCATGGCTGACAAGCAGGCAGAGCCAAGTGAAAAGACTTTCAATCAAGTAACGAAAGAACTGGAAGAAATGAGCTCAATACCTAAAGGCACCTACAGCTTCTCTCTCAATGATAACTTCATTGATAAACAGAGTTCAGAAGGTGCTAAAGAAAACTCATTAAAACGCGGATTCCCGGATTACATTATTAAGGAATAAAGCAGGTGAATATATGGATACTCTAAAGGGTTCACCAAATATAAATAAGGATATAGCAGCTAATAATGATAAAGATTTAGTGGAACTGGCCGGGCATCATGCTTATACCTATCCGCTATTTGAATCAGTGCTGCAGGTAAATAATACAGACTATACAGTTATTGATACCCGTTATGAAGACCCAACCGGGCTTGATGCTATGACAGTCGTAAATATGGAGACAGAGGAAATATCCATTATTTATGTCGGCACGGATGCAAGCGGAAAATATGGCAACAAAGATATTCTGACAGATGCACAGCTTTTAAGTGACCTGACTCCCGCCCAGCTGAGTGCAGCAAAAAGCTATTATTCTGAAATGAACCAAAAGTTTAACCAGGTTGGCGGCGTTCAATCGATCGCTGGAAATTCACTTGGCGGCGGTCTGGTTGGTGCAGTAGCAGTTGAAAATCCAGATGTAAATGCAGTTACCTTAAACCCTGCCCTGCTTCCTGAGGGGATGGTGGATCCTAATCAAACGTATGACAACATAACGAATTATTTCAGCAGCTACGATGTGCTCACTCAGACTTTGATTGCACTGGATCTGCATGGCAGGATTCCAGGAAAACAGTATGAAATCTTTAATGGTATTCCTGAATTCTCAAAGCTTGCCACAAACCATACTGGTTATTTGAGGAATGAAGATGGCACTCAGTTCTATGTTATTGGAGAAGTCGGCAAGCCGGGCTATGGCAAAATCTATGTGGATGCTGATGCCCATATCGTATCCAGCATCTGGACGGGAGTACCGCTGTATGGCGGGCATTCAGACCGCATCGAGATTAACAAGGAGAACCTGGATCTTCTTGCTTCCTCCCTGCAAAGTCATGTGATGGAGAGATTGAACCTGGCACACGAGTACCTGGGCAATTCGGTTGCCATTGTTGATGATGAAGCCAGCCGATATTATGAGCGGCTAAGCCGTCTGCAGAAGATTTTCGAGGATATGTTTGAAAATCTGATCAGCGAGCCGCTGTTTATGGGGATTACCTCTATCAGCAATCGATTAACGGCCGAGATTGATCATTTGGTTTCTTTGTTAAATGTGGCGGAAAGTCATGCTAAATCATTGAACTATATACTGAACTCTCCGCCTGCTGAGCTGCTTGAACATATTTTCCGGACGAACGTCAGTGTGGAAGGCATCTTTAACGAAATTCGCGGCTTTTTGTATGATTTGAAAGCAGATGTTCAGGATCTTTCCAAAAGCCTTATCCGGATCATCTCCAATAAAATTCCGGAGCTGTTTGAGGGCGGAAAAGAACTCTGGTATGATGCTGTAGTCAGTGAGTTAAAAGCACATTATGGGATCGTCAATAATAACAGGGATAAGCTTCTTTCACATATCGGCGAATATCAGAAACAAGTTCAAGATGTTGCCTCGAACTTTCATGACCGGGACCTTTCCCTGGGACAGTCGATTAGAAGCAAATCCACCCATTCCAATTCCATATCCGTGCAGGGAACGAACACGTATAAACTGGAAGATTCCCCTTATATGGAGCTTAGGATGAAGATTAAGGAATTCCAGATGGATACGTCTTATTCTGCCTTCACTGCCTCAACCCAGGCACTTCTCATGCCTATATTGCATAAGGGCTGGGTGATCACCCTGAACATTGAAAATGAACTTGAACTCCTGTCGAGCACTATCAAAGGCGCAACCAAATTCGCCTTGGACTACACCATCCCCGGCAAGTTATTCGGCCTGTTTTCGGACTTTGACGATAAAATCCGAAACAGCGTCAACAACGCGCTGGAGCCTTTGGATGAATTTGCCGGCACGATTGAAGGCATCCGAAAAGGTTTAGACCGATTAATGGCGGAGTACCCTACTCTATTGGAGAATTTCAGGCCTTATGTCGAGACAGCCATATTCAATAATAGCGGTTACTATAATGTCCACCTCTATAACCTCGCATCCATTGCTATTTTAAGAGAAATGGAGATGCTGTTTGATGATGTGGTGTATCAGCTTGGGAATCACAAAGCTGAAGCGATTGAGGCATTGTGCGAGGTTTCGAAAAAAGTGAAGGGTAATATGGGGATACTGTATGAACAGGTGGACCGCGGGACGATAAATTAACCCCGGGACATGGGGACAGGTTCCTTGTCCCACAATTAGAAATAACAAAACCGAGCTGAGTGGCAGTTCGGTTTTCCTTTTATATAGGGATCAATTTGCGATATTTCATAGTCTATTTGTAAATATTATTAATCTATTTGCAAGTTTCCGGCTTCTATTTGCAACCGCATTGTTTATTTGCAGGTTTCCAGTGGCTATTTGCAATTTCAATTACTCTATTTGCAGGTTTCCGGCCCCTATTTGCAAATTTAATTGTTTATTTGCAGATTCAATAATTCTATTTGCAAATTCACCAAACCGCCAAAAGCCTGCTTTTAAGCAGACGCTGCTCCGTGTCCCATACAGAAACCTGGATTGAATTATTCCGCTTTTTCCATATATTCCTTCAACAACTCTCTAAAAACCTCATTCAATTCCTTATTTTTCTGCTCCTTCAGCCATTCCACCTGGTTAATGGGCAGGTTTAATTTAAGTGTGATTTTTTCATTCGGCATCTCTACTTTTCGGATATCTTCCAGGGTAATGCCAGCTTCAATATCGGGAAAATCCGGAGCATCCTCTCTAATTCTTAAGACCCCTTCATATGACTCTTCTGGATCTATTTCGCAAAATAAGCTCAGCCGGGGCAGCTTCCCTGGCACAGCCTTTAGAAACATAAAGGAGCTTATCTGCCTGCCGTCCTCCAATTCAACTTCTGTGATCAGACTGTCCCTGTCCTGATATTTTCTTAGAGTAACTTCGCTAACAATCATGTCTACTTCCAGCGTATTTCCGGATGACGATTCAAAAATATAGATGGCACTGTTAAACACATATATTTCTTCTCCATCGAGATTTAATGACCTTATAGCAGACATCTTTGTTCCTCCCATATTTCATAAAAGCTGCATTCACTATGGCATTGTCTTAGCAAAATTTAATAAAGAGCATATCTGCTGAGTCTAATTTCCACATTTGCTGTAAATCTATAAATATAATGTAACATACGAATACGCAACCCACTATATATACGTTCCCCTTCAATGTTATAAAATTCGGAGGAAGGCTTTTCTAAAGTAAACTCAGGAGAAGTTCCGAGAAACTAGGGGGTGTCTCTCTTCCGGCAGTCATTTTAAATATTTTTTAAACAAAGAAAAACACTCTAGATGCTGGCATCTACAGTGCTTTACCTTATGTTTGAAATTTTTAGTGGGGTGTTTAGCAAACATGTTATAAGAGAGCAATAACCAAGAAGAGAAAAAAAGGGGAAAATATAGACTTTGGTGTGTAACTAATCTTTTAATTACACATTGGATTTTTATTTTAAAGGAGCTGTCTTTTGATATTGCCAATATCTCTTTCATTTCTTGCGGTTTTCTCCCAAATAAAATCCTGGTCTCTTTCAAGGATTTTAAAGTGCTCTAAGATCTCTTTATGGCGCTGATCACTTTTAGTTTCCAGCTTCTGCAGATCTTTTTTCATCTCTTGCTGTTCTATTTTCATTTCTAGTTGTTCTATTTTCATCGCTTGCTGTTCGATCTTCATCTCTTGCTGTTCTTTTTTCATTTCCTGCTGCTCTTTTTTCATTTCCTGCATATCAGATTGAAGACTGCCAACCATTTTTATTAATTGGGCAAGCATACTTTCCATTTTTGCTTCGTTCATTGTTCACACCTCCTCTTTTATAGTATATAACAAATTTCCTAAGATAAATGTGACAATTTCAGGTGAACATGGGGACGGTTCAACCGTCCTCATGCTTTCCAGCTTACTAGGAAGAATAACTTATACTATGCAAGAGGTTCATTCATCATTTCACCGCTTGTTCAAAATTCTATAAATCCTTGCTTCATAAGGCCGCATAACTAGCAACTCTGCAGAATCTCCTTCTGGAATTTCAGCATAATTCCCAAGCAGAAGTTCTTTCCCGGTACCCTGTGCAATATCCGGTAATTTGACCTCATTTGTTCTTTCACTATGATTAAGGACTATCAGCCATGTAACTTCCCCTAAAGACCGGGTATAGATATACAATTCTTCCTGGCCATCAGAGAGATCTGCATAATCACCGTAAACCATGACTTCATTTTCTTTCCGCAATGCAATCAGCTTTTTATAATAATGGAAGACAGAATCCGGCGTTTCAAGCTCCCTTTTTACATTGATCTCTTTGTAATTCGGGTTTACTTTTATCCATGGGATACCGCTTGTGAAACCGGTGTTTTCACTGTCATCCCACTGTACAGGTGTTCGTGAGTTGTCTCTGCTAAGAGGCTGCAGATCTTTCAGGACCTGAACAGGATCTTCTCCCCGTCCAACCAGCTCATTGTACTTATTTTTCATAGCGATATCGCGGTAGTCTGAGATATCTTCGAAACATACACCGGTCATTCCTATTTCTTCTCCTTGAAAAATATAGGGAGTTCCCGGCATGGTATGAACTAGCGTACCGAGTAATTTAGCCGATTCTGCCCGGTATTCCCCATCATTTCCATATCTGGTCACCTGCCGGGTATGATCGTGGTTATTTAAAAACTGCGAGTTCCAGCCTTTCCCCTTTAAGCCCTCATACCACTGCTTCTGAATTTCCTTGTATCGAAGCATATCCCAGGATGGCATATCATCAGCCACCTGAAAATGGAATAAGGTATGAAGTTCATTTCGATCTTCCCCAACGTATAATAAGCCATCTTCAGGGGTGACAAATGGGATTTCCCCCACAGTCATAATGTCATAATGCTTAAGGACTTCACGGTTCATTTCCTGCAGGTATTCATGTATGCCCGGATTATTGCCTAAGTAGGAAAGGTCATAAGGATTAGCCGCATCTCTATAGTCTTTTTGTTTTGCGAGCAGATTAATAACATCCATACGGAATCCGTCTATTCCTTTATCGAGCCAAAAACGCATGATTCTGTATATTTCTTCGCGCACTTCGGGATTTTCCCAGTTCAGGTCTGGCTGTTCTGCAGCAAAAGAATGGAAGTAATATTGACCCGTTTTCTTATCCCATGTCCAGGGTGAGGGGGCAAAGTAGGAGCGCCAATTGTTTGGCTCTTTTCCATTTTTAGCATCTTTCCAGATATACCAGTCTCTTTTCGGGTTATCCTTCGAAGACCTGGACTCCAGAAACCATGGATGCTGATCAGACGTATGATTAACGACTAAGTCCATTATTATTTTCATACCAAGGTTATGAACTTCTGTGATTAGCCGCTCGACAGTTTGCATATCCCCTGCCTTTTCCATTACCCCATAATAATCCGAAATATCATACCCATTATCTTTGTCAGGAGATTGATACATAGGATTCAGCCAGATGACGTCCGCCCCAAGATCTTTAATGTAATGCAGCTTTAACAGAAGGCCTTCCAAGTCGCCGATCCCGTCTCCATTAGAGTCGTAGAAACTTCTCCAATACACCTGATAGACCACTGCTTCTTTCCACCATGTTTTTTTCAAGACTATCCCCCGCCTTCACACATTCTGATAAATAGGTCAGCTTGATGAAATACTTTCCCGGATAAAACAATTCTCTTTTAATAGATTGCTTCTTAACTCATCCGCATTAAGTGCTTTAGGATGGATGCCCTTCTCGACAGACAGCGCTGCGGCCATGCCTGCTGCCTGGCCCATTGCATAGCATGTCGGCTGAATACGGAGGGAGGAATGTGCTTCATGTGTAGAAGAAATGCATCTCCCCGCTACCAAAAGGTTATCGAAATCCTTTGGAAGCAGGCAGCGATAAGGAATGTCATACCATTGACCCTTCGGCAGAATCACCTTCTCAGTCCCGGCCCCTGTTGGATTATGAATATCAATCATATAGGAGCAGGAAGCAATAGCATCATCAAACTTTCGGCATTCCAGTACGTCCTCAGCAGTTAAAACATATTCACCCATAATCCGGCGTGATTCACGAATGCCAATTTGCGGACCTGTCGTAACCAGGTAAGAGTTTTCAAACCCTTCCACGTTTTCCTGCATATATTCAACAATCTCTTTGACTTGCTTTCTGCCTTCGATTTCGGCTCTGGTTAAATCATCCACATCCAGGGCATCCACGTTGACGATGCGGGTCATATTAATCATGACCTCTCCTTCACGGGGCATCTTAAAAAATAATACCCTTCCCTGTGGAAGCCTTTCATCTTCAACTGCATACTCACAAGCTTTTTTCCGGTTTGTGACTCCGCCCATTTTGAACATAATGCTTGCAGGCTGACACTGGCCATCGGACTCACGTCCAATCTTAAATTCTGCTCCTGCTCTTGCTGCCAGGTCGCCATCCCCTGTACAATCAATGAATGTTTTTGCTTTTAACAGCTGGCGTCCTGATTTGCTTTCAATGATTAACCCTGAAATCAGATTCCCCTCTGTCACCGCATCGACCACAAAAGAATGGAATTGAAGCCGGACCCCGCTTTCGAGAGCCATTTCATTCAGGACATATTTATAAACTTCAGGATCGAAGGACCAGGCATGCCCTCCTCCTCCAAATGCTCCCGCCTCCTTCAGACGATCAATCATTTCCTGAAAGATGCCTTTCACCAGCTGGGTTTTCCCTGAAGAAAAACTCATAAACGGATTTACAAGTGCAGCGGAGCCCATTCCTCCTAAAAAACCATTGCGTTCAAGCAGGATGGTATCTGCCCCCTGCCTTGCTGATGCAATGGCAGCCGCAATCCCGGCAGGGCCGCCGCCAGCTACGATTACATCTGCCTGTTTTGAAATCTCTATATTTTTTACCTGAGTATACATTTCCATTTCCAATTCCTCCTATCCCTTTACCCCTGATGATGCGATTCCTTCTACTAAATAACGCTGAAAAACAATAAAGATTAAAGCAATCGGAATCATGGATAAGGCAGATGCCGCCATTAAAAGATTCCATTTCACCTCATACTGTCCCTGGAACTGAGTTAAAGCGACTTGAAGCGTCATCATATCCGGTGAATCCAGCATAATTAATGGCCATAAAAATTCATTCCAGGCTCCAAGAAACGTTAAAATTCCCAAGGTGACCAGTGCCGGTTTGGTTAAAGGCAAAATAATCTGCCAGAAAATCCGGAATTCCGAGCATCCGTCAATTCGGGCCGCTTCCATCAGCTCAGTTGGAATGGTGCTCATAAACTGCCTCATCAGGAAAACCCCATAAGCGTTTGCCACCAGTGGCAGGATAACAGACCAATAAGAATTTAATAAACCGATTTTTGACATCATCAGAAAGATCGGAATCATAATGACTTGCATGGGAATCATCATCGTTCCCAGGAATAACAGAAAGAGCAGTTTCTTTCCCATAAAGTTAAATTTCGCAAATGTGTAGCCCGCCAAAGAACAGATAAATAAGGTAATGACTGTTGTTAATACCGATATAATCGACGTGTTAATAAAATATTGAGTGAAGTCTCCCGAGTTCCATGCTGCTATAAAATTCCCCCAATTTGCATCCTTGGGCAGGAATGTAGGAGGACTTGTAAAGATTTCATTATTGGGCTTCAAAGCACTTGAAATCATCCAGACAAATGGAACAAGCATCCCAATTGAACCTAATATCAAAAATGCATATAAAGGTATTCGCTTTAACATTTCTCTGCTTTTATTGCTCATAGAAGGTCCCTCCTAGAATTCACTGTCGGATTTAAACACTCTCATTTGAACCAGCGTTAAAATAAATAGAATGATAAAGAATACATATGCTGCCGCAGATGCATACCCCATATCAAATCGCTGGAATGCCTCCTGATAAATATAATGCACAAGAACCATTGTGCTCGTGCCAGGTCCGCCGCCTGTTATGACATACGCCAGATCAAATATTTTAAATGAACCGATTAACGTAATGATGAGTACAAATAGTGTTGTAGGCTTCAGGAGCTGTACGGTAATATGCCAAAACTTCTGCCAGGAATTAGCGCCATCGATCTCGGCAGCTTCATATACACTGCTCGGAATGGCCTGTAAACCGGCAAGAAATAACAGCAGGTTGCTCCCCAGTCCTTTCCAGATACTTACGATAATCAGGACAATCATGGCCTGATCTGAATCAATCAACATGTTCTGAAGAGGCAAGCCAAGCTTTTCTAATACATAGTTGATAAATCCATAGCTTGGACTGAACATCCATTGCCACACCAATCCGACGACAACCATGGAAAGAACGACCGGGAAGAAAAAGGCAGCCCGGTAAAATCCTAAACCCCTTATCTTCTGATTCAAAAGCACCGCAATAAATAAAGCAATGGCCACCTTTAAAGGAACAGAAAGAGAGAAGATTAGAGTGTTCTTAATCGAAATCCAGAAAAGCGGATCTTTGAATAGACGCACATAGTTTTCAACGCCTACAAATTCGGGCGTTCCAATCATTCCCCATTGGTGGAAGCTCATAAAGAAAGCAAATAAAACCGGGAAGAATAAAAATAGGGAGAAAATAAGAAGAACAGGTGACATAAATCCAATCGGAGTTAATTTTTGTTTCCATTTATATCGTTTTGCCGCCAGATGATTGCGTCCCTCTTTCACTTCTATTGACTTGACCAAATCCATGTAATATCACCCCTGGAATTAGAAAGGAGGGGATGCTGCCCCTCCATCCTTCATTATTTTTTTAGCACCGAATTGTTTATTTGCTTTTCCATAGATTCAGCAGCTTCTTTCGGAGACTTTTCACCTAAGATTACCGATTGCATTTCGCTCGTGAGAATGGATTTATAGCCTAAGTATTCAGGAATTGAAAAATCTTTCACCGCAAATTCAGGAACACTATTAATCTCATTAATGATGGTTTGCATCCCTTCATCAATAGCCCCATAATCCACAGATTCCTGTGCACTCGTACGGGTAGGAACGACTCCTTCTTTTGCTGCAAACTCAGCCATTTTCTCTTCGCTTGTTAAGTATTTCATCAGTTTGACTGCTTCTTTTGGATGCTTTGTCTCATTAAAAGAAACAATATTTGCCCCGCCCAGCTTCGTTGCTGTTACTTCTTTTTTCGGCAGGTATGTCACGCCATATTCAAACCCTTGAATATCTTTTTCAAATGAATTGATCAGTCCAGAGAAAGTAATGACCATTGGCAGCTGTCCCTGTTTGAATAGCTCATCTGATTTTTCTGACCCGATAAAGGACTCTTTGGAAGCCAGACCTTTATCAAATAATGATTTGAAAAATTCGATGGACTCAATGGAGGAATCAGAATTGATTCCGGCAGATTTTTGGTCTTCACTTAAGACAGTTCCCTTATTTTGATAAAGGAATGGAAGGAATTGTGATACATCACTTCCTGTGCTGACACCATATTTTAAGTTGTTGGCACTTTTTACTTTTTCCGCAGCTGCAGCGAATTCTTCCCAGTTCCATGTTGTATCAATGGATTCAGGTACTTTCACGCCAGCTTTTTCAAAAAGATCTTTATTATAGAAAACGGCAATGCTGTCTGTAAAATGAGGAACTCCTACTACTTTATCTCCATTCTTTACACTTACAAGAGCAGAAGGGAGAAAATCATCCTTCTCTTCCTTAAGATCGCCGGAAACATCCAGAAGCAAATCCATATTGGCATATCGCTGAGTTGCAAGTACTGGAGTGTATAATAAGTCAGGTGTTCTGCCTCCAGCAATCATTGTTTCGATTTTTTCAAAGAATTGATCTAAAGGTATCTTTTCAACATTTACTTTAATGTCGGGATTTTCTTTTTCAAATTCCTTAATTTGTTCTACAAGAGTCGGGCTGTCATTATTAAGGATGAAGCGGAGTTCGACTTTTCCATCTTCACCGCCCCCGGTCTCAGATCCACCGCAAGCGCTTACAAACAGGGATAAAATAAGGACGAATGCGAACAACAAAGACATTTTACTTTTTCTTAACATCTTAATCCTCCTCAAAAAATATGAATTTATAATTTTTTACAAGAACTATTTTTCATAAAGTGAAGATCGATAAAATTGGCCTTAGGCGTTTCATTTCCTTCCAGTAAAGAAATGGCCATCTTAGCTGCCTCTTTTCCCAGCTCTACCTTAGGGATTCGGATAGTGGAAAGCTCCAGCCCAATAAAGTCATTAAACTGTTCATTCAGCTCCTGGTTATCATCAAATCCAATAACAGAGATATCTTCCGGAATCTGAAGGCCTGCTTCCTTAATGGCAGTTGTTGCCCCAATCGTTGCATACGTGTTGTTAATTATCACAGCTGTGGGCTTTTGCTTCAGTAATTCTTTCATGGCGTTATAGCCATCCAGTTGTGTCTGGCTTTCTTCAAACACAAGCTGAGGATTATAGACAACATGGTGCTTATACAGAGCTTCCTGGTATCCGAGCAATTTATCATAGTCAGGTTCAATGATTCTTGATTGTCCTATGAATCCGATTTTCGTATGACCCAGCTCTATTAAGTGTTCAGTTGCCATCCTTGTACCTTTCACATAATCAGGCGATATGAAATAAGGCTGGATTCCTTCAATCTCCCTCTTTCCAATAAAGACATAAGGAAACCCTTTTTCATGTACATTCCTGATATCATGCTGATTAATCTTTACACCCATGAATATCACACCGTCAACAAAGCTCGAATGAGTAATCCGGTCACTGTAGGATTGATCTTCACGATTTGCAAAAACCAGCAGATCATACCCTAATTCAGATGCACCCTTCTGAACACCGTTAATAATTTCATTGTAAAAAGCCGGGTGGACGCCTTTTTCGGTGTACACGACGAGCCCAAGGATGTTCGTTTTTTTCCTTGCAAGACTTCTGGCAATTAAATTGGGCTGATAATTAAGCTCTTTTATTGCCTTTAATACTTTCTGCCTGGTTTTCTCTGAAACACTTCCGCTATTATTGATGACTCTGGATACGGTCATGTTAGAGACTCCGGCAGCTTTTGCGACTTCTATTAAATTTGAACTTCGAGTCACCAGCATCATCCTTCTTACTCTTTTCAAAAATGTTAACGTTAACATTTTTATGTTAAAAAAAATACTTTTGAATGAAATATTATGTTAGCGTTAACATAATAATAGCCTTTTCGAAAATGACTGTCAATATGAAATTTACGCTTTTTATTTATTACCTTTCCCACTTGGTTTAACAGAGTATTGAACCCCAATACAACAGTAAAATACCGGCCACAAAGGGCCGGCGTCTAATAAACTTTCAAATTACTGCTTATTTAATAGTAAGCTTCTGAATATTCTCTGCTCCTCGAAGCTCCACTAAATCACTTTTCTCAATAATGACTTCTTTCACTTCTGCATCGCTAAAGTCTACGATGATCGGCTCTTTCTTTGGTGTTACACGAACACTCACATTCTTAAGGCCATCCCCCTGCAGGACAGCAGAGTTTTTGAGCCAGATGCCATTTTTAATTTTTGCGGTTTTTTCAACATTAATAAAGGAAACCTTGTTTACTACTAATTTCTTCTTTTTATCATCCGTAAGATTATATTCCTTTTCAAAATCAAGCTCTGTTACTGGAGGAAGGCTGTCAACGTCTATGATACGGCCTTCCACCGCCGGTTTGATGGTGCCCAGGCTGGATAGGTGATCCGCAAAGTTTTCCCAATCAGAAAGTCCAAGATCTGTTACTCTGCCCTCCTGGTAAGCTTTTGCGAAGACTGTATATCCATCTCCGCCTTTAGCTGTAAAAGCATTTGTAGCGATTGTGTAGGTTTGATTGTCCTGGATTTCAGTGTAAGTGCCCTGTTCATTTTTATATTCAATCGAAACAATCCGCTCGCCGGCAGGTTTAGTCGAATCGAATTTTACTTTTGCACCGGACACGTGCAGGAAGCCGCCATTTTCTGCAGGATATTGTCCCACGCTGATTTCAAAGGCCTCTTTTAATTCAGCTCCCGTTATCTCCATAGTGGCTAATGTATTGCCAAATGGAAGAACCGTGATTACTTCGCCAACAGTGATTGGCCCTGCATCAATACCTGCACGAATGCCGCCTCCATTTTGGAGTGCCATGATTACATTGCTGTCATACTGCTTTGCTTTTGCGAGCATGCCGTCTGTAATCAGGTTGCCCAGGGCGGTTTCATTTTTCCGTACACTTGGCTCTGTGCTATCTCCGCTTGTACGCGGATTCTCAAGGGCAGCCAGCGTTTCTGCTCCGATTTCCGTGTTCTTTAGTTCCTCTATCTGGGAGGAGTACTTTTCAAGCAGCGCTGCAGCTTCAGGATCCTCTGCTTTATCCGCTACTTTAATTAGCTGGCCGGCATGCCCAGTTACTTTTCCGGCCTCGTCAAATTGTACATCCAGCGTTCCGAGATAATTATTGTACTGGCCGGCTTGTACAATAACCGTAGGATCCTTTGCAACTCCTGTTTCATCAGCTGCCACAACCACTGGGGCATTTAATTGCGTATGGCTGTGTCCGCCAACAATCACATCAATTCCATCTACTTGAGCAGCCAGGTTTAAGTCATTATCCACATTTGGGTTATCATCATAGCCGATATGAGTTACAGCCACGATTTTATTAATACCCATGCCCTCAAAAGTTTTTACTGCTTTTTCTGCTTCTTCCAGATAATCCTCAAATGTTACCTTACCCGGACTGGAAATACTGGCTGTTTCAGCTGTAGTCAACCCAAAGAATCCTACTTTTTCTCCGTTAACCTCTTTGATAATGCCATTATATATTTTTCCATTGGCAGGTTCGCTCGATATAAGATCACTGAACAATCCCTGCAGGTTGGCATCCTCAGAAAAGTTTACGTTTGAACTGACGAATGAGAATTGTGCACCTTTTACAAAGTCAGCCAGTGCTTTATGTCCTTCCGCACTTGAACCTAAATCGAATTCATGATTACCGAAAGTCATAATGTCATAGCCCATGAGATTCATAAATTCAAGGTCAGCTTGTCCAAGGAATTTATTAAAATATAAAGTTCCGGAAAAAACATCTCCTGCATCAACCAGCAGGGCATCCGGCTTTGCTTCTCTTACTTCCTTTACCGCCGTCACTTTCTTTGCGGCGCTGTCCATATTGGCATGTGTGTCATTGGTATGCATTAACGAAAGCGTGAAATCTGAAGCTGAAGTCTCATTTGCTGAAACCAGGCCTGCCGGAGCGGCTGCCGAGATGGTTAATGCTGCTGTTAAGGCTACTGTAGATAATACTTTAATAGGTAATTTCATAAAAAATGCTCCTTTCAATTGTTGTTCAAAGAGATTGAAAGCCGGAGCTGCTGCACTCCGGCTTCAATTGTTATGCCGCTCCTTCTTCCTCATAAGGAGAGTCCATTACTTCCCCATCCGAATCTTTGAAAATGATATGAGACGGGTCCGCCTTTTTCCCAAGTGTCCACTTCTGCACATTTTCAGCGCCGCGGATTTCCACGACTTTGTCACTATCGATCATGACTTCTTTAATTTCTGATCCTGTTAGATCCACCACTGCCCCTTTGTTGGCGGAGCTGATGACCACTTTCGTATGTTTCAGCCCTTCGCCTTTAACAGCAGCTGATTTCTTCAGCCATAGACCCTGCGAGAGGCTGGAGGTGCCATCCATCACAACTAATGCATTATGTGGTCCTACCACGAATTTCTTCGCATGGTAGTTTACCAGATTGAAAACATGATCATATTTAGGCTCTTCCGGTTTTTCTGCCGGATTTAAGCTTGTCTGTATCAGGACAGGATCATGGTCACTTGCACGGCCGTGCTCTTCCATGAAGCCTGAGTTGATGTGAAGAATATCAACTTCTGTTTTCTTTGCCAGGTTGTTGGATACTAAAATGTGATCGAGCACCTGTGCATTTCCCTGGTACGTATAGGTGTATCGCTCTTCTGCCGAAACTTTTTCAATCATATTAGTCAGTTCTTCGCCCTTTAGTGCCTGTAAAGGATTGGAGAACTCAAAATCGTTAAAGTCGCCAAGCAGGACGATGTTGGCATCAGGGTCTTCCGCTTTGATATCCTTTACAAAACCGTTCACAACGTTAGCGATTTTCATGCGCTGGATTTCACTGCTTAAGACTGGCGGCTGCTCTTTTCCGAATAATGGAAGATCTCCGCCTTTCGAGTTAAAATGGTTCGCTACAACAATAACGCTTTCGCCCTGGAATTCGAACTGGGCTGCCAATGCTTTGCGGCTATCTTCAAAGGCTTCGTTTGTTGGATCAATACGCCCTGGGTTTAGCGTCAGTTTGCCGTTTTCAAAATCAACTGCATCTGTCGCAGAGCCTTTTTCACCTTCGGTTAAAGTTACCCGTTCAGCGTTGTAAAGGAAGCCGACACGGATATTTCCTCCCGGCTGGCCGCCATCCTGTTTATCTTCCGGTGCAATGTCTGTGTATGTGTAGGCCGGTCCGCCAAGCTCTTTAATTTTTTCAATTAACAATGCTGCACTTTGATCTGCTGCTGTGGTGCCGCTATCAGTTGGTCCGTCGTTATCCTGAACTTCTGTCAGGCCAATGATATCCGGCTGTTTCATTTTATCTGTGATCGCTTCTGCTAATCTCGTAACCTTTTCCGCATCCGTTTTGGTTGAGAAGTTTTCAACATTATAGGAAGCAATGGTTAATTTGTCTTCTTCTGATGTAATGCTGGTTTCTTCTCTTACTGCAGAGCCTTCAACGAATTCAGGCAATGCGTCTGCATCACTCAACACTTTATAGTTACTGAAGCCATAGCTGACAACACCCTGGATGCTGCCTTTGAAGCTGTCACCCATTTTGGCAACAAAATCTTCATCGTTAATATCAAGCGTGATTCTCTCAGGGTTAAAATCGTTTTCTGAAATACGCAGTCCGCCTGCCGTTGTGTTTGTATCCACATCGCCAGGAACAACTACAAGCTCGCCGTATTTTTGTGGGGCAACTACTTTAGCGTTGTCCACTTGAACAAGCATGCCTTCCAGGCTTTCATAAAAATCGATTCCATCCTGCTCTGGATCAAACTTCCCAAGATTATCATTGTCGATAATTTCAGTCGGAAGATTTTCTTTGTTAATAACCACCGGAGCAGGAAGTTCCTGACCGGAAGCAATGATCTCAATCGATGCTGCATTGATTTCTGTTACTGGAAGATCTGTTTTCAGCTTGTCTGAATAGCCATCAAGCACCCACTCTTTCACCTGTCCTGAAACGGATACCACATCTCCTGCCGTTAGACCGTGGCCTTTTTTATAAACCAGAATTCCTTCAGATGTATTTTCATCATTGTCAGGCTGCTGATCCTGCATGTAGAAATTGCTGCTGTCCACTACCTTAGTGATAATTCCTTCAACATTTGAAACCTGCTGGTTCGCATATTGGGAATAGTGTCCTGCACCTTGAATATCATGAATGCGCTTATCTTCCAGTCCAATCATGTACTGAAATACAGACAATTTGCTGTCTGTTAAGCCATCTTTGACAGCTATTGCTTTAATCGTTGTCTCTTCATTAATAATGATGTGATCGGAATATACTGTGCTTTCAGCAGTCGGTTCTGATCCATCAACTGTATAATGGATTACTGCACCATCAGTGGAGGTCGATAGTTCAACTGCTGTTCCAGCTTTAACAGGACCCGCCTCAGGGGAAGCTATAACCGCTGAAACCTGTGGTGTGCCAGTATCTTCTACAAATGTGTATGCTGTTGGGCTTTTTAAACCCGGCACTGTATAGTACGCTTCAAGAGAGCCTGTAATTTGGACCTTTTTCCCGAGGTGATCCGGGTTGTCCTTTAAATTCAATTCTGTCCTGATAGAATTATTAGGCAATTGAACCGGCAGTATTTTACTGGGGTCTGTTTCACTTGGGGAATCGGCAATGGCTAAATTTGTATATACGTCAAATGGGCCGGTATGGGTATATTTCGGCCCATTTGCGGTCGTTCCCACAATATATCCTTCAACCGTTGCTGTTCCATTATTATCCGCAATCGCTTCTGCCACAGACTTTAGTTCTTGTGCACTTGCCGCGGCAAAGGGACTGAATAGACTAAGAATAAATGCAAAAATACTCATAAAGCTAATGAACTTTATGCGCTGCTTCTCTATCATGTAATCCTCTCCTATATCCATATTTTAAAGCGTTTACACACACTACCACTCTAGTAAATCACTCTTCTTTTTGGCATACAATCTGATATTTGTAAAAATTGAGTAAATAAGTAAAAATGAGAAAATACTCATGTATCATAATGAGGAATAAGACCTTCAAAAGAGAGCATTACCACTCTTTTTGGACTAGAATTATTTTTCAGACAAATCTCAATAAATAAACTTTTGTTGTTATAATTGTAAATATTGGGTAATCATAGTACCCTTTTACTAAGAATATTACGAACTCCGAAAAAAAGGAGAAGATATATGAAAATCAGGAAGAGGAAAAGTTCAGGTCTCTTTTCTATCGTTCCTTCAAAAAATCACGGCAATACTCAGCAAGAGAACATAGATTCCTTTAAAGCCATCTACAATGATTATTCCGACGCCGCTTTTTTAATAGAGAAAGAGGGAAAAATAATCTATGGCAATGAAGCTTCTCAGATTTTGTTCGGATATATGGAAGATAGAAAAGAGCCATTTACCAACTACTTCATTCATAGTGACAGGGATTCAATTAAAATGTGTTTCCAGCGAACCATTATGGAAGGAAAAGCACAGCGGGGCAGCTTTTTTGGCATTCAAGCAGGTCAAATTGCAGATATTCAGGCCACCTTCACCCCCGCCTTCAATGGAAGTAATATTTCAGGAGCCTATCTGACTCTTCATGTTCCTGAACAGCAGACAGCCTTATTAGAATTTCATAATGATGAACTCCAGCGTGAATTGTCAGAGCTTAAAGAGCGAAAAAAGAAGATCCTAGAAAGCATTGACGCGGGAATATGGGCTTTCGATATAGGCGCGCAAAGATTTACAGTTTGTTCTGAAGGCATCCGGAAAATAACGGGCAGAGAAAATGCCGACTTCCTGACAGGTAAAGTGACTTGGAAAGACCTTGTATTCAAACAGGACCTTGAAAAATATGAATTGAGCCAGTCACTGCTTTCAGAAGGAAAACAGATACGGCATGAATACCGCATTACCCTTCCAGATGGCTCTCTGAAGTGGGTGAGTGATCAAACAATTCCAACACTGGATGAGCATCAGAATTTAATCCGCCTTAATGGAATTATTACGGATATTAACGATCATAAAATTTTGCTGCACAAGGTTCAGCATATAAGCTATCACGATTCACTGACGAACCTTCCGCTGAGAAGGCTGGCAGAGAAGGAAATCCAAAGACTTTTACTGAAAAGCGAAAAATTCGCCATTTTTTATATAGGTATTGACCGTTTTAAATATATCAATGATATTCTCGGACATACACTTGCAGATGAGGTGCTCATCCAAGTGGCAATCCGGTTTAGGTACTTTCAGGAAAAACGCTGCTTTGTTTCCCGAATTGCCGGTGATGAATTCATGATCATTTATCCGATTCATTCAAAAGAGGAAGCCATTCAGGGTGCGGAAGAAATACTAAGCAAACTAAGCAAGCCTTTTCGGATCGATTCGTACGAAATTCCACTCCAGGCTTCCATTGGAATCAGTACGTTCCCTGATGATGGAGATACCCATATTGATTTGATCAAGAATGCGCATGCCGCTCTTCACCGGGGCAAGGAAGCCGGTGGACGAAGCATTCAAGTTTACACAAAAAATAATGATCAGAAAACGAAAAGAATATTTGAAATTGAAAGCGGCCTGCAGAAGGCTTTAAATAAAGAAGAATTCATTCTGCATTATCAGCCTAAAATGGATATTCAAAGCGGCAGAATGATTGGCGCCGAGGCTCTCATCCGCTGGCAGCACCCCGAGCTCGGACTCTTGTCACCAGGGGAATTTATTTCTATCGCTGAAAAAACCGGATTAATTCTGGATATCGGCGACTGGGTCATCAAACAAGCATGCGTCCAGCTGAAATTATGGATGAATGAAGGCCTTCCAGTTGTGCCCATTTCCATTAACATCTCACCACAGCGCTTTTTGAAATATGACTTGGTCAACTATATTACGCGCACATTGGAAATTCTTCAAATTCCGCCTGCCCTGCTTGAGCTGGAAATCACCGAAACACATTTTCTCTATAATGAAGAAAGAGTAAATTCCATTATCCAGGAGCTAAGAAAGCTTGGGATCCGGATTGCACTCGATGACTTTGGTACAGGATTTTCGTCTTTAACACATATAAAAGACTTCCAGATTGATACTCTTAAAATAGATCGATCCTTTATAAAAGAGATTGAAACAAATAAAAACCATGCCATCCTTGTCGAATCCCTTATTTTCTTATCAGAACGTTTGGGAATCGACGTCATTGCAGAGGGAGTCGAAACACAAAAACAGCTCGAATTCCTTAAGCGCACGCAATGCCAGTATGTGCAGGGGTTTATATTCAGCAAGCCGCTGCCTGTTGAGGATTTTGTTCGTTATCTTTAGTAGAGTGCCCATTCCTGATAGGGATGGGTTTTTGCTTTTAGCGCGGGGATAGGGTTCTATTTGCAGGTTTGCTGGATCTATTTGCAGAAGTTCAGTGTCTATTTGCAGGATTTTTGACTCTATTTGCAAATTTGCTGGTCTATTTGCAGGTTCGCTGATTCTATTTGCGGCGTTCACAATTAACCTAGAATTCTCCCTTACAAAAAGAGAGTCTCCCACACAGTTTTGCAATTTTGCTGGATCTATTTGCAGAAGTTCGGTGTCTATTTGCAGGATTTTTGACTCTATTTGCAAATTTGCTGGTCTATTTGCAGGTTCCTCATTCTATTTGCAGCGTTCACCTATTAAGAAAGCAATCTCCCAAACAAAAAAAGAACCTCCGCTCGGGAGATTCTCTCATTTTATTATTTATATACTTTGATTGTCACTGTCTTGCTGCCCCATTGAAGGGCACGCTCTTTGTTCGGGATGAATACGTCAATTTTACTTCCTCTTACGGAAGAGCCTTTATCTCCCGCAATTGCTTCTCCATATCCTGGAACGTAAACTTTAGAGCCTAAAGGAATAACTTTCGGATCCACTGAAATAACCTTGGCATTCGGGTTCTTTTTCAGATTGATTCCTGTATAGGTAATGCCGCTGCAGCCCTTGCAGCTGGCAGTATAGGCAGTTGCTTTCACTTTAATTTCTTTATAAGCTTTCGTTGATGCAGCCTTTACAGCTGTCTTTTTAGGTGCTGCAGCTTTCGCTGAAGCTCCAGTAACTTTAAGCACTTGCTTTGGTTTAATTGTATCTGAAGATAATTTATTCCATGATTTGATTTGCTTTACGGTAACTTTATGTTTTTTAGAGATGGCCCAAAGCGTATCTCCCTTTTTTACTGTATACGTATTTCCTGCGGCTGAAGTGACATTGGAAAATCCAAACGATAGAAAAACAGCTGTGATTAGATAGATTACTAATTTCTTCATGATATCTCCTTTATGTCCCTTGATAGGAACATATTAACATCGTTAGATAACAGAAAGATGTCAGTAAAACTCTATTTCCGTTACAAATTAAGATGATTTTAATATATTTGTAATAAAAATTACCAGATTTGCATTCGGATTTTCCTGCAGAACCAAATAAGACACCTTTTCCCGCTTGTACAGGTAAGGTGCCCCAATTTAATAGGCAAAATTGTGACTGCCGATTTGTTTAATGACTGTTCTAGTAAATATCCATTGATCCGAAGCTGTATAAGGATTGTAATAATAGACGGCACCGCCAGTGGGGTCCCATCCATCAAAGGCATCTTTTACTGCCTGATAAGCTGTAGCATCAGGCTGCAGCCAGTATTGGCCGTCATTCACAGCTGTAATGGCATTCTTTTGGAAAATCACATTGGAGAATGTATCCGGAAATTCATTTGACTCCATGCGATTGAGAATGACAGCGGCAACTGCCACTTGGCCTTCATAGCTTTCCCCGCGCGCTTCCCCATAAACGACATGAGCCAGCATGTCCACATTTCGAAGCATTTCTGCCGTGTTAACTCCCACTATGCCATCAGCGGCTAAACCGAAGTCATACTGAAAGTTTCTTACTGCATTCTCTGTTACCGTTCCATAATACCCTGTATGGTCTGTATTAAAATAACCAAGCTTTTGTAATGCTGATTGAATATATGTAACTTCCGGGCCTGCTGAGCCACTCTTTAAAACAGCTGCCTCTGCTTTCGGCTGGCTGAAGCTCAGCACAAATACCATTGCGACAGCGGCTGTAATCCATTTTATGTATTTCATTTGGACACTCCTCTTTATGTATTATGCTGGTGCTTCGAGCTAGACTTCCCTCCTTTAAATAAGATAATAATCACCTTTGCTAGTTTCCCTATAAACCCGTTTGAAAACTCGGTCAAATGGTTTAATTTCTCTTACGGGACAATTTATGTCCTTCGTTTAGGGATTTTGCCACGGATTCCTTCAGATTCTTCCTAACAGTGAACACCCTTACCAGGCTAACAGTTCCTACTACCAAGCTTGTAGTGGGCTTTCACAATTAAGTTTTAGCCCAATGCCAGGCGCACACAAAAAGTTGGGTACCTCTTGGATACCCAAACTCTCTTCTTTTTGCCGAAAAGTTTAATCTATTCATTATGTCCCCGAATACTATATATTCACCATGTTTTTGCATGCTTGTGTATCGGAACGAGAATATGATTCATTGAAAAATGGTTATTTGTCATAAGAAACCAACATTAACATAGTATCACTGCACGCATTTATATGGTTAAGTGTGATTGTAATTAAATTATCAGGAAGGTGATCAAATGCGGGGTAGTATCAATTCTTATGAAAAGAAGGTAAGATCTCAGAATGGGGAAGATGGAATCATTGAAGAGCTATTTTTACGAATAGGGACAACAAATAAATATTTTGTGGAAATTGGCGTACAAGATGGATCAGAATGCAACACCGCCTATCTATCCTTATTCAATAATTGGTCAGGTCTTATGATCGAAGGGCATGAAGAAAATTATAAAAGGTTAAAGGCTAACTTTTCCAACCATAAGTTTGTAAAAACAGTACATCAATTTGTGACGAAAGATAATATTTCATCAATATTCAAACATAATTATGTTCCTGCAGAATTTGACTTATTGTCGATTGATATCGATGGTAACGATTACTGGGCTTGGAATGCTTTGATAGAATATAAACCACGAATAGTAGTCATAGAATATAATGCATCTTATCCTCCGCCTAAAAAAATGGTGATACCATATAATCCAAATTTTGTTTGGGATGGAACATCTTATTATGGAGCCAGTTTAACTTCTCTTTCGGAACTTGCAAAGAAATTAGGGTATGCTTTATTAGGAACTGATTTGAGGGGAGTCAATGCGTTTTTTATTCGTAAGGATTTGGTTGCCCTTTCCGGATTCCAAGAATTAACTCCGGAACACGGATATCATCTTCCTACTTATAACAACGGCCCCCTGGGAGGACATCCATGGAGAGATTGCCCTATATTAGAAATATAATAGGGGCTTTACCAAAACATGTTCTTAAATGCGGAAAACTTCTAGATTACTAATTTGTTGGAAGAAACCTTCTTTATGTTAAGTATTTGAAATTGTGTTCAAGGTATAAATACCCCCGTTTTTAGGGAGGGACGAGCACTTGTCCCTTTGTCCCCATTAATCTATAATCTTTCCCAAAAAACTCTCGCCCTCCTCAGTAGCAGGCAGTCCAAAAAACTCGCTAAATGTCGCTCCAACATCAGCCATTGAATTGCGCTTCCCGATGTTAACCGGTTTTACCCGCTTACCGGCAGCGAGGATCGGGACGTATTCTCTCGTATGGTTGGAATGGCCGATGGTTGGGTCGTTGCCATGGTCGGCCATGATCATGATCAAGTCGTCCTCTTCCATCTTGGGCAGGAATTCTGCGAGCCACTGATCGGTTGTATTGAGCAGCCTCGCATACCATTCTGTATCTTCGGCATGTCCTGCCAAATCGGTTTCCTGTACATTTACCAGAAATGCCGCATCCTCTTTTTCTTCTAAATAAGCACTCTCCAAAGCTTGTAATACTTTTTCAGTATCGACAATTGGTTCTGTAGGTCCTTCACCATGTAAAACATCTGCCGTTTTGCCAATCCGGTGGACTTTGAGGCCATGCCGGGCAGCGATCATTGGAAATTGTCCGTCTATGTTTACGCCGTAGCCCATGTGATAGACTTCATAGCCTTTGCCGTACACCTTGGCCTTTGGGGCATCCACTCCCCATTGGCCTGGATTTTTTTCATGGACAACTGACAGGATATGTTCAATGGTTGTATAGGGTCCTCCAAATGCAATAACACGGCTGGTGTCTACATTCTGGCGGACAATTTTCCCGACTTCCTTTAATTCCTGGAAAGGCATTTTATTAAAATCAGCAGTTAAATTGATGATGTTTCCCAATGAAGATTCGAGATTATCCCCGATCACACAGGCACTATTCACTAATAGCACCGGCCGGTCTTTCCATGGGTATTCAACCACATAGCCTGCTTCCGTTAATGCCTTGGCCAGATCTGGATGAATATCTTTCATCAGTCTTTTATTTGAGCGCTTCGGGCAGCTCCCTGCAATTTCCTGATGCCCGAGGTATGTGTCTGCCCCGTGATGGGCCAATGCCGAGAAGCCGTAAGCATTGGCAGGGGCTTCCTTCCCATCCACAAGCGCTCCCAGCCCAAGCCTATATAGAGTTGGTATTTCTAAAAAAGCAGCAGATTCCCGGATATGCTTATAGGTATTGGCCCTGCAGTCAGAAGGGCTGAACTTTCGGCAATCCTCCATTGCGCCGATTCCAAAGCTGTCAATCACCAGCAGAATTGCTTTTGCCATCCTTACCACTTCCTCTCAAAGTGAACCAGTTCCGGCTTTCCGCTTTGAATTCCTTTTACCAGGGCAATATGGGCCCTTGTGACGAACACCTGAGTGCGGAAAGAGAAAACAGCTGTATCGCCTTCAGATATCTGAAAGCTGTCCGGCTTTTCAATCGCACCATAGTAATCAATCGCTTCAGGAGCCGGTTCGATTGCTTTTACATACTGGTTCAATATGTTTTTTTCATCATTTCCGACCAGACACCCTGTTAGATTGGAGCGACCGTAGTAGCCGCCGCCGATGACATAATAATTCTCCTGATCCTGGTGGGACACTTCCGTTACATATACAATGGCCGGTTTCTCGGGGAGATCCCGGTATGCATGCAGCGGGGTCGTTCCGGTAAGGGCATGTCCCGGTTCTCCATGTGTTACACCTTGTTCTGCCAGGAACGGTATGGTTTCACAGCTGGTCGCACTTGGGCCGTTTACCTGTTTTACTGTAATGCCCTTTTCTTCCAGAGCCTCTTTTGCTTTTAAAAGAGTTGTAAGGTTAGGCGTCGGTTCCATGCTTTTCTTATCTTTAGATAGCTGAAAGTTCGGGAAGGTCGTGACGCCTGCTATGTTAATCCCGGGAAGTCCGGCCAGTTCGTGAAGCTCTTCATCCAGCTTTTCCAATTGAAATCCTCCCTGCTGTCCGGGATATATCATATCGTCTTCTGCATACACCCTTAGAAGTACATCCTGCACCTTTCCTGTCTGAACAGCCGCATCGGAAAGCTGTCTGGCACGTGCAAGGGAAAATAGGGTAATGACCTCAGGATTCCATGACAGCACTTCCTGCCACTGATTTTTTCCTGGCTGGACCAGGTGCCCGACGTTTCCCATTTTCACGCCGCCTTCTGCCAGTGTTTTGGCTTCGTCGAATTCAACAGCAACCGCCTTTTCGATGCCATGCTCTGCAATAAACTGACCTATAATTGGAAGTCTTCCAAGCTGCTTGCTCATGAAATAAAGCGTAAAGTCATGGTTTTTTGCCGTTTCCGCCATAGCTGCAACATTCTCTCCGAGTATATCGAGGTCAATCACATACGTATTCGGGGGTATCTGACCGCTTTGATGCAGGGTGACACCCGATTGAATAAGCTTAGGATTTCTGCGCTTTGTTACATCTAAAAACATGGAAGTTTCCCCCTTTATTTACGGGTATCAAAGATGCTGCACTTCTTTTGCAAGAGGTATCACTTTTTCGAGAATGCCGATGATCGTGTTCGCTCCTGATTTCATCGGATTGATGCGCAGCCCATAATCCTTCAGCTCAGGCTGTGCTTCCAAAAAGCTGCCGGAAACTCGGTAAATCATCGGAATGATTTCATATTTTGATTCTGCCCCAACCGGATGGGTGGCCGCCCCATGCTCATCACTGATGCTGATCACGCTTTGGGCAATCGGATCTTCGAGCTCTACAATGACGTTCTTGGATTGTGCATTCGTCATGTAGGCGGCGCGAATTCCGTTCACAGCGCCTTCATTCAGACGGCGGCAGAGCTCTTCCACCTGCTCATTCTGAATAGCCAGCGAGACAGGCGCGAAGGTCATCATTCTTAACAGCTCCATGGCTTCGTAGCCCTGAACCTGGCCGCCGCCCGAGTAGTTATAGTGATGGACCCGTTCGATGGCGTCTTTCTTGCCGGCAATGACCGCAATTCCTTCCGGCCCGAGAAGCTTGAATCCGGAAAAGGTTGAGTAATCCGCCCCTAATTCCACGCCAATCCCCTTTGTCTTCAATGCGCAGTAATTGTCATCCACGACAATTGGAAGATCCGGTCGTTCTTCCTTCACAGCTTTGATGACTTCTGCCAATTGGTAATGATCTGCTGGCTGCTGGCGGGCATGCTGAATATAGAACACTTTAGGATTTTGATTAGTCCTGATAGCCGTTCTTATTTCCTCAAGATGGTTGTAATCTGCCTGGACTGTTTTAATCCCTAAAATCCTTAACGTTTCCTTTGTTGTCGTGTAAACAGGGGCCGTATGAATAAACATTTCATCTCCAGGAGACAAAAGCATGCTGAGAATATTGCGGATCGCACCTGTTCCGGCTCCCCTGACAAGAGCACAGTCTTCTGTTTCAAAGAAATCAGCCAGAACTTTTTCCACAAGGTAGGTCTGTTCCGGACGCTTATATATTGGGGAAACTCCAAGGTCTCCCATCGAAAGAAATTGCCTGCCCTTGAAATGGCGGCTCATTCTGTCTACCAATTTGAATTGTTTTTCCTGTGCTTCCTGTATGGATAAGCTCGGCAAAACTGAATTTGCATACTTTAATTGGGCTCTGTTGTATGTGGACACTATGATCGCTCCCTTATTGAAAAAGCTCTGGATGGATTAACGGTCAGGAATTGATGAAGGATGCTTTCAGGAACTCCTGATTTCTTCAATTTTGGAATAAACGACTCAAGCACAAGACCGTAGCCCGGGCCTCCGTGCTTCTTCCAATGCGATTTACGGGTTAAGTCTGCTGAAAGAAGAATTTGCTTTTCATATCCGCGGTTTATAAAATCAAGAAGGAAGGCAGCTCTTTCTTCATCGGGACGGTAATTATTTTTCCCAATCGTATCAAACGCGATATAGGCTCCTGTTTCCAAAACAGCGAGAACTTCGTCTTTATTCGGGTTGAGGTCCTGATGGCCGATGATGATCTGATCAGCCGGCAGGCCATGCTTCGTCAGCAGCTGCACCTGCTCAAGCCCGAGTGTTCCGAGCGTTGTATGAGTGGTCACCGGAAGGCCGGTTTCGGTACCGGCCATGGCGGCACCAATTAACAGCTCACGTTCGATCGGCTTCATTTCATTTTTGCTTGTGCCCACTTCCCCGATGACACCCGGAAGTATGCCCGTATCAGCAATCCCTTCCTTGGCTTCTTTTATAAAATGCTGTGCAAACTGCTCCGCGTTCCAGCCGTCGGCAAAATCCGGGATATAAGGATCTTTATAGAAGCCTGTGCATGTAATAAGGTGAACTCCTGTTGCCTCGCTCAGCCTTTTTAGCACAAGAGCATCCCGGCCCATGCCGTCATTTGTCACTTCCACCATTGACCTTCCGCCGAGACGGTAAAAATCCTCCAGTTCCTTACGCATGCCCTGTTCATCATCCAGAATCGTATCCGGATCTTTTTTTACCCGCGAAAGATCAATGGAGAGATGCTCGTGAGCCGAGCAAATCCCCAATTCTTCCGGAGCAATTTTTCCAAGTACGGTTTGTATCATGGCTGTCCGCTCCGTTCTCTTTGTTTTTTTACTGAGGTATGTTCATGATGCCTAGTGCAACCAGGATATTGGCGATGATTCCGACTGCAATGGCACCCACAGGGCCGACTGCAATGCGGACAATCGGGCGTCCTGCTGCTTCATTCAGCAGATAGAATCCGGCAATGAAGAAGAATCCGAACCCTGGTGCAATCGCATTGGCAGCATTCGCTCCGCCGATTAATAGGGCTACTTCCAAAAGCTTGGTCATCGCACTGCGGATATTTTCCCCGGAATTACGCACACCGGGATATTTATCAAGGAATCTCGCAATTGAGCTTAATAGCATAACTTCAATGAAAATAATAATGACACCGCCGATTAAGGCTACCCAAACATTCGGGGAGAAAAATCCGACGACGAAGATGAGAGTGAAACCGACCGGACTGTATACACCTGTTGCGATCGCTGTACTGGCAACAAGCGGAATAAAGCCGAGCGCACGGGCAGCCGCTGCAATTCCGGCATCTGTTGATTTACCCTCTGCTAATAGATTTAGAGAGATCGGGTCTCCTGCCATGATCCATAGATTCGTAGCAGCGGCAATGAGACCGCCAATAATCATAAAGAACACAACATTTTTTCTGATTTTAGCCACTTTATCACTGAATACAGCAGCAAGATCGATGGAGGAGCCTTCTTCTGCTTTTTCCTTCATGGCAAAAACAAGCAGGAAGATCATTCCTGTGATAAGGGCCATTCCTTCCTGGTTCAGTGTTACTGTCGTGCCTGAAATCGTCAGAACTCCGCTTTCATTCAGCCAGACAGCAAGCTGACGGATCAATGCAGAAACGATAAAGGTTATGACCCCTTTTTTAACGCTGAATTGCATGGCCACCGCAAGTGCCGGGAATGCCATAAAGGTAACGACGACCGGTGTTCCGACCGCTCCCATTGCTTCAAGGAAATTAAGCGGCAGATAATCGAACAGCTTCACAAAGCCTTCGAGCCCGATTAACAGCCCTGCTCCATAAGCACCGCCAATTACCGCCGCAAGCGGTGTTCCCCATTTATTTTTCGGCGTCAGCAATCCGATAATATCTGTTCCCAGCAGGATACTGTGAACGAGAATGATACTGGCCGAGAGTGTAAAAGGTATTCCAAATCCGATTACAAGTCCGAAGCTCATCGCAAAGGCAGTGAAGGCAAGGTCCCTTCTCGTCATTCGCCCTTCAACGTGTTCGGAGACAATTGGACGAAGCCCATCATTGAAAACGGCAATGTTCATATTGGCCAAGACAGCAGCAACGGCACCGATCAGGATAATTAATGTCATTTCCATTTCTTTTTCCCCCTTAATTAAAATGGATTAGCTTTTATTTTTTAACGCTTTGATAATCATAGGCACTGCGGCTTCTTTGTGGTCAGCTGTAAAACCAAATGCTTTCTTCCCTTCGCTGACAGCGGTTACAATTTTCTCCTCAACAGGCTTTTTCCCCGGCATAGAAACCGTCTCACAGTTTGGCTTGCCGAGAAGGGCAATCGCCATGGCTAAAGCACCGCCGCCTCCTGTGTGGCAGGCACCTACATAATAATCTGCCTGTCCTGTCTTAACGGCCATCGCTGCTTCCAGATCGGATTTGACCATCGTTGTTATGCTGCTGTCAATCTCCTTTATTAAACTCTCAATCTCTTTTTTATCCACCTGTCCGCCAACTACAATTTTCATCTTAAATTCCTCCTTTGTTGATTTGCAGTACATTTGTGTAATGTATGAGCAGAAAATCGATTTCCTCTTGGGGGAGCTGATTCTTCCATTGCTGCTGTACAAAATCGATTTCCTTCAATGCTGTGGATGCTTCCGGTGACTGTTTGACTTCATCCAGCAAGGCAGGATGGGGAGCTTCAACCTGTTCACCCTTTTCAATTCTCGTCAGAGCTGTCGGCAAATGGGTGAAAAGCATTTCCGCCCCGTCAATGGCAGCCTTTTTCAAGTGTGACTGCAGATTCATAAAAGCTAATGTCGTTATATCAGCGGCTTTTGTGCTGACAACAGACGAGCTTACTAAGATATCCATTCTTTCTTTGAGCTGGTTTATATCCATTGATTTAACCCCTCCAAAATACAGTATTTAGTATATTAATGCTGCTAAGAAACTAGAACTTCAGTTTCTTAATAGTGCGGATATTTTTTCCCTTCCTCTACCAGCCTTTGGATCTCTTCCACTTTATTAAACTGGAGTAGCTGGATTTGTTCCCTGATATTTGTTCTTTCACTTTCGATGACAATGGCTGCTGTGGTTGCTTTTACGGCCAGTTCCTTTGCTCTTTTCGATTTAAAATCTGAGGAGGCAAACGTTTTTAGTGCTCTCGCTTCATCTGCATTCCAGACCGCCGCATCAATAGTGCCGTTTTTCAGCATATTGAAAAGCTGCATATAGTCTACTTTTATCAGTTCAACCTTGTGCTCTTCACATTCAAGAAGAGTGATATTGGCCTGATCGGCAGATGAATAGTCGATTCCGATTTTCATGCCATCTTTGATATGTCTGTTTTTGCTATCGGAGAAAAAGACTTTATGGGATGTTACATAGGTCTCCGGTCCAAGAGTATGGAGAATTTCCAGTCCGTCAAACTCCTCTACGGCCTCTTCTGCCGCCAGCTGGGACATGATCGCAAAATCGTAGCGCCGGGTTTTTAATGATTCGATCCGCCTTCTCGCCCCTCTCATGTAAGCAAGGCCAGACTTCTTGTTGATTTCCTCAAAGCCTTCGACAATGCCAGTCGCCAATCCTTCATATTTGCGGGAATAAGGCAGCGGCATAACCCCCATTACCGGTCCGATGCCGGCAATTTCGTACAGCAGGTTGATGTCCCTTTTTTTAAGAAACGTTCCCAGATGCCCTCTGGATTCAAGCGAGATGGCATGCAGATCCTCCAGCACTCTTAATGCCCCCTGCACAGTCCCGCGGCCCAGGGATAGCTTGTCTGTAAAATCACTTACCCGGGGGATTCTCTCTCCCTCCGAAAACTGAATAAGCTCCTTCGCAATAAACTTGGCAGCCAGCCCATTCTTTGAATATAAACTTTCCCAAATACGGCTCATATTGTAATACCTCTTTACTTTTATCAATATACGGAAAACTGTATATTATTAGTTTAGCTGGTATGGGGGATTATTTCAAGAGTTTTCTAAAAACGGTGACAGGCACCACCCGAATTTTGTCGAATTAAAGGAATTCTTCCTCCAAGGAGAGAATACATATAAGGAGAATTATGAAAGGAGAATATAGAATGACACGCCCTAAAAGAATTTGGAGTCCCGACCATTACCACCATGTGGTCAGCCGCGGTAATTGGAGGGCTAACTTGTTTGAAGATGATTTAGACTTTATCTCATTTTTGAATATCCTTCACTACACTCATCGTTCTTCCAGCTTCGAAATTGCAAGCTACTGTCTAATGTCAAACCACTATCACCTCATGATAAAAACTCAAGATGCCTCACTTTCCAGGGTAATGAGAAACGTTAATAAATATTACGCTGATTACTACAATAAAAAATATCAAGTACAGGGACATTTATTTGAGAAACGATTCTTCAGTAAGCCTATTTATGATCTCTATGGGCTGCTGGAGGTTAGCCGCTATATTCACTTAAATCCGGTTGAAGCAAATATTACGGATGCTCCCCAAAATTACCGCTGGTCAAGCTTCCCCTTCTATTATTACCCACACCAGCAATCACCTGATTTCCTTAACCTCATGCCAATAATTGAACTTTTTTCCGGAGAAACCGAAAGTATGCAAAAACAAAATTACTGCAGATGGATGGTAAAAAACCTTAAAATTGAACAGCTCAATAAATAATCTTTCACTATAGCAATAGTGATTAGTGGTCTATAAACTGGTACAGGTACCTGTCACCCAAAAAAGAAAGCTGCTATAAAAGCAGCTCCGTCACTTCGTTTCATCTATAATATGCTTTTAAAGCTCCTTGCCTGCTCATCCAGTTTTCTTGCTGCTTCCCCGATATCTTTAAATGAGGATACCGCCTGTTCATTGAGAAGTTGATTTTCAGAGATGCCTGACTGCGATTGCAGGGTAGCGTCACTGATTTTGTTAATTTCACTAGATATTCCTTCAATATGGGCGTTGACTTCCTGGATGGAGTCCTGCACCCGGTTTGCGAGCTTTCGCACTTCGCCGGCAACGACATTGAAGCCTCTGCCATGCTCGCCTGCACGCGCGGCTTCTATTGCTGCATTTAAGGCGAGCAGGTTGGTTTGCGCCGCTATTTCCCGGATCGTTTTTACGATGCTGCCGATAGATTGTGCCTGTGATTTGAGAGAATGGAGGATTTCCAGGTTCCCTTTGGACTCAAGAACGAGCTTGCCAATTGCCTGAGCGGCCTCTTCACTTCTTGCAATTCCAGCTTTTGCTTTTTCACTAAGGGCTTCTGACATTTCCTGAAGCTGGTATGCCACCTGTGCTGTATTCGTTTCCCGCTCCGTTATATCAGTAGCAATCTTCACAACACCGGCGATCTTGCCATCCTCCCCGAAGACCGGTGTGTATGTAGCTTCCAGCCAGATGACATCTCCTTGTTTCGTCACACGCTGGATTTTTTCCTGAAAGCTTTTGCCATTGCGCAGATTTCTCCAAAGCGCCTGATATTCCCTGCTGGCTGCAAACTCAGGTGTGCAAAATTGCTTATGCAGCATATTTGGCATCTCTTCTGCCCGATATTTCACGGTGCGGGCAAAATTCTCATTTGCCCAGAGCACTTTCCCGTTCCCATCAAATTCAATCATCGCCAGAGAATTTTCAATTGCAGCCAAAACAGCTTCTTTTTCCAGAACCTGTGTGCTTTTAACATGATTAGGCTGATACGTTGTAAGCATGCTCTTCCTCTTTTCAAAAAAAGTTTGTCAGAACATATCCTTACAAAAGAACGGGTCCCCTGTAAGTGCTGGCCGGTTGGGCTACTAGCTCGAATTCATTCAAGCGCCCAAATTACCTTGAATTCTCATTGCTTCCAGCTTGTTCTTTTTATATGTCTATAGTACTAGTATCGGGTTGGCATCACAATTTTGAATGCTCTTCATTTGTACTGAATTTTCAAATAATTAAATATTAAGACCCATGATTCCCATATTTAGTAAAAGTAGAATGATAATGTAAGAGATTATGAAGAAGGGATGGATTTATCTGAAAAATAAGCTGATCGCGTTATCTTTAGCTTCTGTTTTAAGCTTTTCACTTTTTCCGGAGGGCAGTTTTGCGGAGCAAACTGCTGTGGAAAACCAGGCGATCATACCTGGTGCGCACACAGTAACAGAACAATACTTTGACGGCGCCGGCAACAACTGGCTGACCACTAAGAATCCCCAGCAATATCAGCAGGCAACCCTTTACGGCAATATTGGCCTGGCTCCTTATCTATGGGGAAATGCCGCAGAAGGAACCGGCTGGCACCAAATGTACAAGCCTGCTTCTGTAACAGGGACTCAGGTAAATGGTGTTTTTGAAGATGCCCAGTTTGTCATCAGGGTTCCGGATCACTGGAATGGCCGGCTGGTTGTTTCAGGAATTCCGGCGACAAGAAATGAAACGTCGACCGATCTGCTTTTCAGCGATTATGTCCTGGAAAAAGGATATGCTTTTGCTGCGATCGATAAGGGCACCCAGGGTGAGGCTGATTCGGCTGATCCATTGGCAAAAGTAAAGAATGCTTTAGTCGATGATAGTGTAGCAGAATGGCATCAGCGGTTCCGCCAGGTTACGAAAGCCGCACAGCAGTACTTAGTCAGCCATTATTCGGATGGGCTGATCGATCCGGCGGATTCTTCTGACCCGGCGAGCGATTTAGTATCGGCAGAGCATAAGATTCCTACATATGCAATGGGAATTTCCAATGGCGGATACGTCGTGCGTTATGCTCTTGAAAATGATGATCCGGAGAAAACCGGAGAACCGCGGCTTTTTGATGGAGGAGTCGACTGGGAAGGTGTTCTCTGGACGGAGAAAAAAGAAAACTTGATCAGTTCCCTGACCACTGTTGTGAACAATGCTGAGGAAGCTTTGTACGGCAGCGGCAAAGACCAGCAAAAAGCGGTTAAAGAGCTATACAAAGCAGGCTTGCCAAAAGGGTCGGAAAAACTGTGGGCCTACCATGATCAGGTATACTGGTTTGTCTCGCTGAATATCTATCGGGACCATTTCGATCCGGAAGCACCAGGCCGGACGGATTGGAGCAATTTCCTGAACTTCGTTAATGGCGTGAGAGATCGTTCCTATGATCCTATTTTTGAAGATTATAAGTATGTGACCCGGCCGAAGGAAGTGAAAGAAAATATAAAGGCGGTGGCCAATACGGGCGATATTGATGTGCCGCTCATCTCTTTTACAGGTTCTCTTGATTCGCTGATTTTCCCGGAGATCCATGCAAAGGGATATCAAAAGCTGGTCAAGAAAGCCGGAAAGCAGGATTTGCACCGTATGTACAGGATCGAGAACGGGAACCATGTAGACAGCCTTGTCTGGAACGCGGGGACTGATCCGGATCAGGAACTTCAGCCTCTGTTGCCTTATGCTCACCAGTCATTCGATTTGCTAGTTGACTGGGTGGAAAACGGAAATGAGGCCCCTGCGAGCAAGACGGTTGATGCACCGGAGAACCCTGTGAAGGTTGTTGATTTGAAAACTGGGCAGGAACGGGATCCTCGTTAAAATAACCTATCAAAGTGCTGCCCCAATCGTTATTGATTGGGGTTTTTATGCTTTTAAGTAAATAAGCAACGCATTCTCGCTCGGTTTCGGACTCTGGAGGACAAATAAGTGTTCTCTCTGAGAGAAGGTTACCCTCGGGTCCGAACACAAATTGATGGTTTCACGTTCTTTCTGTCTGAAGTCCCCTGGGCTTCAGACTCTAAGTGATAATTTCATGCTCGCGTGTCTGAAGTTACCCCGGCTTCAGACTCAAAGTGGATAATTTCTGCTTTCTCTGTCTGAAGTTGCTCCAAGTTCAGACTCAAACTACATCACTTCTGCTCATTCGGTCCGAAGTTAACCCAGATAAATCTGCTCATCCCTCCCAAAACACCCTCTCATTTCATCGAAGAACCTTCCGGCTTCCCGCCATCAGCCACATCACTACCGGAACCAGTCCAAAGGAAACCACGGTAATCCCCGTCCAGCCTCCGGTCTGCCATACCAGGCCGGCAAGCGTCCCACCGGTTGCGACTCCAAGATAATAGCTTACAAGATAGAGGCTCGAGGCACCGGCTTTGTGATGGGCAGCGCGCTCATTTACAATAGCCGCCATCAGTGAATGCGCCACAAAGAAACCCAGACAGGTCAGGCATAGGCCTATCACAATTACCGATAAAGAGTGCACATTTGTAAGCAAGGTCCCTCCTATTAAAATGACAGTTCCAACCGAAACCAGTGTGGTTTGCCTGAAATAAGAGGATAACCTTCCGCCCAGAATGGAGCCTACTATACCAAAGCTGTACGCCAGGTAGGTAAAAGAAATATTTTTTACAGAGAGATTAAAGGGGTCCTGTTCGAGATAAAAAGGCAGGTACGTCCATACTCCTGTAAACGAGAATTGGAGGAGGATCCCCATCGCGAAGGCAGGGAAAAGCTTCGTATTTCTCAGATGCGAGGCCATTCCTGACAAGTCTTTTTGTACAGATCTTTTACTGGGACTAAAATAATGAGATTTTGGCAGAGTTATAAAATAAATGATGAATAGCAAAATGGAAAATCCAAACAGGCAGTAGACAGAAGTCTGCCAGCTGGCCATATCTGCAATGTACCCGACGAAGATGCGGCCGGCCATTCCGCCAATGGCATTCGCTGCAATATACATGGTGATGCCGAGGCTGATGCTGCCTGGAGCGAGTTCCTCCCCTATATAGGCGATGGCTGCTGCGGGCAGGCCCGCTATACAAAAGCCCTGCAGGAAGCGAAGCACCAGAAAGGTTTCAAAATTAGGCGCAACGGGCAATAGCACCAGCGGAATTATGGTGCAGACAAGTGTGAAATTCATAATGGAAACCCGTCCGATTCGATCAGACAGAAATCCGAAAAATAATAATCCGAAAATCATAGAAACTACAGCAGCAGACAGTGATAAACCGGCTGCTGCAGATGTGATGTCAAATGAATCTGCCAGCAGCGGCATAATCGGCTGCACAAAGTATAAATTGGCGAATACTAAAATGGATGCACTTGTCATTGCAATCATCATTTTTTTGAAGCCTGCATCCTTCAGCGAATATTTATTTGATTCCTGTTGTCGAGCTTGTACGGCAGTCATTTTTTCACCCTGTTCCATTAAAGCGTTAAATTCATCTTACCATTTCCTTTAAAAGGAATCGAAAATTTCCCCCTCTCGATTCCCATTAAGAACTTCCCTCAACTTTTTTTGAAACAGCGCGCACCTTCATTCCAGCTGTCCAAAATGTTATAATAAAGGAATGTACTTTACAGGGTCGACTAACCCGTTTTACGGGAGCCCTGTTCTAAATAGATTCGACAAAATTCGGGTGGTGCCTGTCACCAATAAGGAGGTATGAACATGATTCCGGAGCGGTTTTTGGAGCCTTTGGAGTTTGCAGCGAATGAGCTGAAGGGGCTGCTGCGGGCTGAGAATGAGGAGGATGTGCGCCTGGTGCAGAAGGGGCTGATGCTTTTTCGGCAGGGGCTTGTGTATCAGCTGCGCTTTGAAGGTGATAAGGTGTCGGCGACCGTACAGGATGTGACTCCCGCAAAGGTTGAGCTGGATCTTGAGTTCATTCATTTGAGTGAGTGTTCCTGTCCGGCCGAAGGTTTTTGCCGCCATCAGACTGCTGTCTTTCTGCAGCTTCTCTCTAAAGCCAGAAGTGTGTCCATGTGGATTGAAGAATGGCGGAAGCCGATCAAGGAAAAGCAGACCGCCAAGAATTGGGGGCTTCAAAAAGCAAAGGATCTTTTAAAATCCTCCGGCCAGATGAAGGCGGATTATGATCGCTGGATTGCTTCATTCGACGAAAGCTTTACCGAGCTGATGGAAAAACAGGGAGAGCCCCGTCCTTATGTCCTGCCTGAGCTTTTCCATGTGTATCTGCGCCGCATGAAAGCGGGAGCACCGGTGGAGCAGGAATGGAAGCTTCTTTACCTTCTGATCGGCTATGTTTTTTCTTTTAAAAAGCTGATGGCGCTGAGCAGGAAATACGGCCATGGCGAGGAATTGATTGACCGCTACTACCGCCATCTTTATCAGTCCCTTATGGAAGATTCCGCCCAGATCATGAATAAACTGTCGGTGCACTCCCTCCCCTTCGCGTTCGATCAATTTATTGAAAAGCTGAAGGATGATTCTGCCGGACTGATCAACGGTTCCTTTGGGATGGAGTATGAACGAACCCATTTATATCGGCTGTTATGGACGCATTTTTTCAAAAAGAAAGAATGGCGTGAAGCAGAGATCGAAAGGCTGGAATCCTTCGTCAAAGAAGAGGCAAACATGCCGTCAGTGGCTGGTTATGTGCATCTTCAGATTCTTGAACGCAATGATGAACAGGCACTCCGTGTTCTAAATGTGCCGAATGACTTAATGACACCTTATATGATTTACTGGCTCGATTACTTTGCAGCCAACAAAGACTGGAACCGGATGGGCCCGTATGCAGAAGCATTTATCCATAAATTACGTGATTATCTGAAAGAAATTGATGACTATTACGCCTGCATGGATTTTACCCGGATGTCCGTCAAGGCGATTTCTCCTTATTGTCTGGAAAGCAGCAAAATGGATTTGTACGAGAAAGCCCTGATGGAGACGCTGCCGTACAGCTATAATGACTATGAATATTTGCTTTTTGAAAAAGGTGAATTCATGAAATGGGCAGATCTGCAGGCCTTTATCGGCTTTGATCTTGATTCTCTTGGCAAGGACCGGATCAGGGAAATCAGCAAAAAGGAGCCCTCCATCCTCCTGCCGCTTTATCATCAGTCCATCACAGGCCATATTAATATGAAAAACAGAGATCATTACCGCGAGGCCGTTCGGAAAATGAAAAAGCTTCGCACGCTGTACAACAAGCTGAAACGCCAGGAAGACTGGCAGCTTTTTCTTGAATTGCTGCTTGAAAAAACGAAACGTCTCCGCGCCTTTCAGGAAGAATGCAAAAGGGGTAAGCTAATCGATGCTTAAAACGAGATTTCTTCATGTGAAAGTGAAACCAATAAACAATGACCGCTACCTGATTTTTGCTGTCGATGAAGAGGGTCGCCTTCTTTCTCCGAAGGAATGGAAGCCGCTTCTTTTTAACCATCACAGGGAAAGCTTTTTCGGAACCATGCTTGATGCTGCAGAGGCAGACGGCATTAAAGGGATCTCTGTAAGCGGATGGCAGCTGGTCACCCTTTTTGCGGCAGAACAATTCAACCGCTTGATTGATTGGAGCTGGGATGAAACGGCCGAAATTCTGCTGGCCTCCTCTCATGCTCTTTATGATTCGATTGTGGACCAGGAATGGATGCCGGATTTCGCAGCCTGGGAACAAGGTCATTTCCGCTGGGCACTGCCGGAAAGTGTAATCACCGAATTCGGCGCAAACTTTTGGGAGCAGATGGTAGAAGACTCTCCAGTCAGGGAATTTATCGGGGATTTATTTCACCGCTCCCTTGATGGCTATATGAATCAAAACCAGGATGCGAAAGCGCAGTTCGGTGAAAAGCTTGAAGCCCTGCGGAGTGAGCATCTCTCACCGCGCGACCTAGCAGCTTATTTTGACGAAGAAAGCTGGCAGGAATGGATAGGGGTTAAAGCAAATGAAGCTCCTTTTTCAATCGGCCTTAAGCTGGAAGAGCCCGGGAATATTAATACCAGCTGGGATTTGACGATCTTTCTGCGCGATAAAAAGAACCCCGATGTATTTGTCGATTACAGGGATTATTCGAATTATCCGCATGACTGGCATGATTATGAGGATTCAATTGAAAAAGAGATCCAGCGCTGGCTGGAGCTTTTCCCATGGCTTGAAGGCAAGCCCGGCGAGATTTCGACTATGCTGACGGAAGATGAAGCCTGGACTTTTCTGACAGAGGCAAGCGAAACCATGCTGGCACTTGGCGTTGAAATTCTGCTTCCATCGTGGTGGCAGGCAATGAAGAATGCAAGCCTGAAGGTAAAAGCAAAAGTGAAAGGAACAGGAGGCCATCGTCCTTCGTTTGTCGGGCTGCAGTCGATGCTTGATTATGATTGGCGCTTCAGTATGAATGGCGTTGACTTAACAGAGGAAGAATTCCGGGGCATGGTAGAGGAAAAAAGACGGCTCGTCTACGTTCGCGGGCGGTGGATTAAGCTGGATCCCCATTTTGTCCGCCATATCCAGGATTTAATGAAGAAAGCGGAAAAAGAAGGTTTGCATGTCCGCGATTTGATTGAGCAGGAACTTATGGCTGACGGGAGCACCCAGGAAGACGATCTGGATAATCCTAAAACATTTGCCCGGATTCAGATTGAGCTTAACCGCCAATGGAAACAGATGGTGAAGCAGCTCCGCGATATTAAAAACCTTCCGCTTGAAGAGGTCCCGGCAAGCTTCAAGGGTGATCTCCGCCCTTACCAGAAGCTTGGGTTGAGCTGGCTGCTGTTTTTGCGCCGCTATGGGTTTGGCGCCATTTTGGCAGATGATATGGGTCTTGGAAAAACGATTCAGCTGATCTCCTATCTTTTAAGAGTTAAAAAGGATGAAGACAGCGGCCCATCTCTCATCGTCTGCCCTACATCTGTTCTCGGCAACTGGCAAAAGGAAATCGAGCGATTTGCCCCTGGCATGAGCGTATATCTTCACTACGGATCCAACCGCCTGAAGGGAGAAAGCTTTTCTGAAAAAGTAATGGAGTCTGATATTGTGCTGACATCCTATGGACTAACCCATATGGATCTGGAGGATTTTGAAGCAATTGAGTGGAGTTCCATTTCAATTGATGAAGCCCAGAATATTAAAAATGCGCAGACAAAGCAATCGAGAGCTGTCCGGAAGTTAAAGGGCAAGCACCATATTGCCCTCACCGGAACGCCGATGGAAAACCGTTTGACCGAGCTCTGGTCCATTTTTGACTTTACGAACCACGGCTATCTCGGCAGTCTAGGGCAGTTCCAGAAGCGCTATGTTCTGCCGATTGAGAAGGATGACGACAAAAATAAAGTTAAGCAGCTGCAGGCCTATATCCGCCCCTTCCTTCTCCGCCGCACGAAAAAGGATGAGGATGTGGCTCTGAATCTGCCCGATAAGCTTGAGCAGAAGGAATATTGCCCACTGACTGCTGAGCAGGCTTCCCTATACGAACAGCTTGTCCAGGATACATTCGCACAGATCGAAAAGCTGTCAGGTTTTGAGCGCAAAGGCCTGATTCTGCAGTTATTAAGCCGCTTAAAGCAGCTGTGCAACCATCCGGCCCTTTATTTAAAAGAAGAGAAGCCTAAGCATGTCCTTGAGCGTTCTGTAAAGCTTGAAAAGTTAAGCGAACTTGTCGGCGCTGTTCATGAGCAGGGAGAAAGCTGCCTGATTTTTACCCAATATATTGAAATGGGGAATATGATCGCCCGCCTGCTGAAAAAACAATTCGGATTCGACGTGCCGTTTTTAAACGGAAGCGTGCCAAAGCACGAACGGGATTCTATGATCAGCCGTTTTCAGAATCATGAGTTCCCGGTATTCCTGCTGTCTCTTAAAGCCGGCGGAACCGGTTTGAATCTGACGGCAGCAAACCATGTTATCCATTATGACCGCTGGTGGAATCCTGCCGTGGAAAATCAGGCGACTGACCGCGCCTACCGGATTGGGCAAAAACGCTTTGTTCATGTCCATAAAATGATTGCTACCGGCACACTCGAGGAAAAAATAGATGCTATGCTTGAAAAAAAGCAGTCCCTTAATGATCAGATTATTACGAGCGAGAACTGGATTACCGAGCTTTCAACTGATGAGCTGCGGGATCTGGTTCACCTGACATAGAGTTGATTCAGTCTTCAAGTCCTTGATATGCATAAAGGCTTGAAGGCTGTTCTTTTATTTTTGCATATTCCGGCTTATTGGGTTTTTGCGTCAGAAACGTGACTTTGCTGCCTTCTTTTATAATAAAACAGGATAGCAGCTGGTATGTAGGTTTCTTGTCCCCGGCGTTAATTGCCACCTGGCTTAATAAAAAGTTAAACTTGTAGTGAATAGTTCGTTCCGTATCGTTGAACATAAGTGAAGTATGGCTTCTTAGAGGAATTCTTTGATAGGATTTGTTATTCTGGAGCTTAATGAGCTGAAGCGCATCAAAGAAGCTTGGCTGATGATTAGTATTTAGACTTTTATTTTCTGTTTGAAAATACAGGTACCCGGTTTTATCTCCTTTTCCCACTAAATCCCCTCCTTTTCATTATTTTCAAAAAATATATTCGACATATTCCGTGAAAATCCTCCCTGGTTCTTAATACCTATTCAGCGATATTTATTATTCGTGAATATTAATCACGTTTAATAGTGTGATCACCGTTCACAAACAGCCTTTTTACACTTTATTCCCGCTAAGTTAAAAGAAAGAAAGCAAATGGCGGTGAAAAGGATGTCTTTACCTGAAATACTGAAAAAGTTAAGAACGGATCGAAAATGGACTCAGGATTTTGCTGCAGAAATGCTGAAAGTGGATCGCTCAACCATCAGCAAATACGAAACAGGCAAGGTCACCCCCACTTACCAAACCCTCGTTCACATGGCAGAAGTGTATAAAGTGAACAAGACCTTACTGACTGATGAATTGGAAAGCCCATCCTCCTACTCAGCGGACAAGTCCGTATTAAAAGAAAACCCGGATGATAAAGATATGGAGATGATCCGGGAAATCATCGGCCACTATCCGGACCTGAAAAAGGCTCTTCTGGACATATACACCTTTAACGAAAAGAAAAAAGCCCTCGCTGTGAGAATGATTAAGCACAACATTCATGCATTAAAGGAATTTTAGGTTATTCGACAAAATTCGGGCGGTGCCTGTCACCATAAAAATAACCCGGCACACGAGTACCGGGTTCCAATTTGGGGAAGTTTTGGGGATATGATTGATTTTCTATAGGGAAGGAATATGTGTGGACAGCTGGATGAGGGATGCCGTCAATTCATGATGGAGAAGCGTTTAGGTGTTTGCCGCTCTTGTGTATGGCTGTTTTGCATGACCGTTTCACGGATAAGCGATTCAAGCTGGAGGACCCGTTTGTTCAGATCATCGACTCTGTGGTTTGATTTTCCGAGCATTTTGATGAGGCTTTCGAGCATATATTCCATTGCCTTATCTCTTTCAGACACTTCATTCAAAACGGAAGCTCCTCCTTGGTTACAGTCACCGGAATGTCCTCTGTCTTCTTCCGTTCAAGAAAGCGGACGGATTCCGCAACCACCTCTGTTACATAAATGCGCTTCTTTTCCTGATTATCATAATGCCTTGTCTGGATCCGCCCGGTTACTCCAATCAGGGTTCCTTTCCGGCAATACTGGGATGTATTTTCAGCCGTTTTCTTCCATAAGGTGCACTGCACAAAGTCTGCATCGATTTCACCATTCTGGTTCCGGTACTGGCGGTTAACGGCCAGTGTCACATTTGTTACCGGAATGCCCTCCTGTGTCCTTTTCAGCTCAGGATCCTTTGTCAGCCTTCCCACCAGGGTCACTTGATTGATCATGGTATTCATCTCCTCTCTTTGATAGCCTTATCATAGCCGGAACTTCTCCCTTATGTAAAAAAGCGAAAATGTGTTTTTCAAAGTGCTTTTTCGGCAAAAACACCCTTAAAATTTAATTTTCCACCCCTTTTCAGCAAAAAATGACCTCGAAAATACAATTTTCAGCATTAATAAAAAGAAAATTCGACAAACTGTCAAATTCGCTTTCAGATTGGCCTGTGTTATAATTTTTTTAAACAACTTATTTTAGAGATGGAGGTAAGCCATGAAAACATTTAAACTTGTTTCTCTGCAATTGGTGGAAGAAAATGGCCTGATTGATATTGAACTGGATGACGGATTGATTATCAATAAAGAAGATGAAAAGAGCAACTGGCTTCTGGAGGCATTTATTGATAAGTCCTATCTTGAGTACTTCAAAAAGCGCGCTGATGATGAGGACGAGCTGACCATCCAAGTTGTTATTACCAAAAAAGAAAACGATCCAGCCGCATTCCAAACTAAAATTACCTCTATCAGCGAACTGGAAAACCATATCAGCATCCTTTTTGAGGGATCACTCAAAAGAACGAAAAATGATTACGCCGAATTGCTGCTTCAGGACCTCTTGGACAAGGGCTATACCGGCGACAATCTTCTCGATGAATTCAAGGTTAAGATGCAAGGCAAGCCGCGCCTGGCCACTGCAAAAAAGGATAACAAAGAAACTCCCGCTCAGTCATGACGGGAGTTTTTTTAGCTATTACTTATCTTTATTATCTTCATCCTGCATATCAAGCTTATCTTCCACAGCATCTTCGCCCGGCTCGTTGTTGTCTTCCATCATGTCGCCGTCATCATCTGTGTTGATGTCGTTGTCATCAGTGTTTTCATTCAGATCATTTGTCATATCGCCATCATTTACATCACCATTTTCCTCAGTGATTGTATCATCTTCCGGCGGCGGCTCCTGATCATCAGTAGCACAGCCTGCCAGTAGCATGGCGGAAAGAGCGGTCCCTCCGATAAGTGTTAAAAGCTTTTTATTCATCGTAAAAGCTCCTTTCAAAAGATGTATTGTTGACCTGCTGCATTGGTCTTCCTTTATATTTCCCAAAAACCGAAACAACTTGCATCTTTTTTTACAGAAAAAATCCCGCACATTGTGTACGGGATTACCAACTCTTATCTTTCAATCGCAAACATAATTTCCGCTTCCATCGCGACTTCGCCATCAACGGTCGCACGGGCTTTGCCTTTTCCGATTCCTCTGCGGACGGAAAGAAGTTCTACCTCCATGAGGAGTGTATCGCCCGGCCGCACCTGGCGCTTCCAGCGGCATTTCTCCACACCGGCAAAAAAGGCGAGTTTTCCTTTATATTCATCCAGTGACAGCAGCGCCACAGCACCTGTCTGCGCACAGGCTTCAAGCGTCAGGCATCCCGGGAATACATTGTAATTAGGGAAATGCCCATTGAACACTTCCTCGTTGGCACTTACATTCTTTTTGCCGACAGCCCTTTTTCCAGGCTCAAGCTCTTCAATGGAATCCACGAACAGGAATGGATATCGGTGAGGGATGATTTCTTTGATTTCTTCTACATTTAATTTCATATGTATCGCTCCCATGCATTATTTAGTACCAGATACTAATAGCTTATATTTATTTTACTAAAAAAATGATGATACGCAAAGTGCCAACAAGAAAAGCGGAAGCGCCTTGCCCACCCCCGACAAGCACAAGCCAATCCTCCCGGAAAGACGTTCTTTGCCTTTTTGGGAGG
>NZ_NPDG01000030.1:0-13106 GCF_002272225.1 Bacillus sp. 7894-2 | reverse complement strand
CTTTCAAAAAAAGAAGGGTTTTCAGCCCTCCTTTTCATTTCTATTCTTTTTCCACCAGTTCCATAATATGCATCCACGTGGACTTTGAAAAAATATCCTTTACTTCGCCGCCGCCAATGACACCATACCCGACCGCGGCTCCTGCCGTAACGCTCAGGAAAATTAAAAGCACGACAATAATAATCCGAAGCCAGATCGGAATTAGACGGATGCGAACCCGCCCTTTACGCGGTGACTCTTCTTTGCTGCGGTCATTTTTCAGTTGTTCACGCGTCTTGACTGCTTCTTGATTACTGTTGTTTACTGACATTTTATTTCCCCTTTTTATCTAACGTATTCCATTGACCAGTCCCATCATTTGATCAGCCATGGAGACGGATCTGGACTGAAACTGATAAGCCCGCTGGAGGCTGATCAATTCTGTCATTTCCTTGGACAAGTCCACATTGGACTGTTCGAGGGAACCCTGGGCCATTCCAATCTGTCCGCGGAGTGCACCGTTCAGCTCTGTAAAAATCCCCTCGCCGTCAATTCCTTCCGGCAGGCCAAGAAGATTATCGCCTTTTTGCTCCAGGAATTGAGGCTTGTTGATCAGGACCACTCCAAGATTGAATTCCTGGATGGCACCATTGGCTGCTTCTGCCAAAAAGCTCCCTGTATCCGTTACTTTAAAATTTTTAGCCTGTCCATTTATTATAATCGAATTATTATTTTCATCAAGAACCGGAAGTCCGTCAGCCGTCACAAGCATGGTCTCATTATCTGAAATTGGTGTTAAATAAAAAGCACCCGCTCTGGTAAAACGCACCGCGGCTCCGTCTTCTGTCTGCTCCAGCACACGGAAATACTGGCCTTCCTTTGTGAAAGCAAAGTCGAGCGGCCGGTCTGTTGCTTTTAACGAACCCTGCTGCATGACGATTTGGGACTGTGCCAGCTTTGCGCCCACGCCCTGCCTGATGCCTGCCGGTGTCAGTCTTCCTGCCTCGGCAGCCTGATTCCGCTGATTATTGAACTGCTGAAAAAGCAGATCAGTGAAATTGGCTTCCCGTCTTTTAAAGCCAGCTGTATCAATATTGGCCACATTATGGCTGACAATATCCATCTGTTTCTGCAGCTGGGCCAGAGTATTTGTTGCCGTGATCATCGTACGATTCATTGTTTTTCCCCCTTAGCGGGTCTGCCGCAGGTCATTACCCGATCCGCCCGATTTCATTTGCGGCTTTCTCCATACTGCGGTCATATGCCTGCAATACCTTTTGGTTTGCTTCAAAAGAGCGGTAGGCCGCCATCATATCTGTCATTGTACGGGAAGCATCCACATTGGAACGCTCCAAATAGCCCTGCTGAATCTTGAATTGGACATTCTGTGCATTATAGGCATTTTCGAGGATGCTCTCTTCTGTCGCTGCAAAAAGTCCGTCGCCTTCTTTTCTCATGCTTTCGGGATTTTGGGCAAAAGTAATGCCTAGTCTGGCTGTTTCACCCGCTTCACCGGTAATCACACCATCTTCGCTTACTGTAAAACGGTCACTGGAGAGCTGAATCCGCTCACCCGCATCATCTAAAATATATAATCCGCCTGCTGTCGTCAAATAGCCCCCGGCATCGATGGTAAAATTCCCATTCCTCGTATAGCGCGGCTCGCCATCGTTTCCAGCTGCGGTATAAAAAACAGTCCCTCTTAAGCCTGTATCCGGATTAACCGGCAAATTAAGATCCAGCAATGCCAGGTCAGTACCGAGGCCTGTTTCCTTCATATCTCCCTGCATGAAGGACGGATGCGTCTCCTGCATATAAACCCCCGTAGTCAGTCTGCCGACTTCATTATTAAAAGGAAGGTTTAGTCCATTTTCAGTCGGCACAGTCTGATGGCCTATGCGCTTGAGAAGCATTTCCGGAAAAGCTCTCAGGCTTGTCTGATCTGCTTTAAAGCCGGGTGTATTGGCATTCGCCATATTATTTGTCAGTACTTCCGTTCTCCGCTGCTGTGCAAGCATTCCGGAAGCAGCTGTGTAGAAACCCCTAAACATCTGTTTCACCTCTATTTTTTCCGAACAATCTTTTCTAGCTATATTATAAAAAACTTTCCGACAATAAACATTAAAAATTTGAAGAATGTAGTCAAATTTTGAAAAAAGCTGTACCTTTTTTTCATCGGCTGAAATGGTAAAAAGTTTACTTTCAGCTGACCCAAAAAGAAAAACCCGCCAAATTGGCAGGTCCGTTCGTTATACAAGCTTCTTCTTCGGAAGCTTATCAATATTATCAAGCATGATGCCAGTTCCAACGGCAACACAATCCATCGGGTTTTCGGCAATTAAGACAGGGACTTTCAACTCTTCCGCCAAAAGCTGGTCGATTCCGTGAAGAAGTGCGCCGCCTCCTGTTAAAATAACCCCGCGGTCGATGATGTCTGCAGACAATTCAGGCGGTGTGCGTTCCAGCACGCTTTTAGCAGCCTGGACGATGACATCAACAGATTCTGCCAAAGCACCCTGAACTTCATCAGAACGAACTGTAATGGTTCTTGGAAGACCTGACACCATGTCGCGTCCGCGGATTTCCATTTCTTCGTTTTTGCCGCCAGGGAATACAGTCCCAATCGTTACTTTAATGTTTTCGGCTGTTCTTTCGCCGATTAATAGCTTGTACTCTTTTTTGATGTATTGAAGAATTTCGTTGTCAAACTTATCTCCGGCCATTTTTATGGAAGAAGACGTCACAATGTCACCCATTGATAGAACCGCGACATCCGTGGTTCCGCCGCCGATGTCGACAACCATGTTACCGCTTGGCTGGAAGATGTCCATGCCTGCTCCGATAGCCGCAACCTTTGGCTCTTCTTCGAGGTAAATCTTTTTGCCGCCGCTTTTTTCAGCCGCTTCCCTGATCGCTTTCTGTTCCACACCTGTCACATTTGTCGGGCAGCAGATCAGAATGCGCGGCTTCGATAAGAAGCCTTTAACATTCAATTTGTTGATAAAATGCTTCAGCATCGCTTCTGTTACATCAAAGTCGGCAATAACCCCGTCTTTTAGCGGCCGGATTGCCACAATGTTCCCCGGCGTACGGCCGACCATGCGGCGTGCTTCTTCTCCTACGGCCAGCACCTTGTTTGTATTTCGGTCAATCGCCACTACCGATGGTTCATTCAGCACAATACCGCGGCCTTTAACGTGGATCAGCACATTGGCTGTTCCTAAATCAATCCCAATATCCCTAGCAAACATTTCTTTTTTTCCTCCTTGCAACATGGCCAGCTTCTGTCCGCACCTTTGAAGGCTCTCTCTATTTAGGCATTCTTAAAGCGAACTTCGCTTATTAATTTTTTAGTTAGATGATCAAATCATTATTCGCAACAGCAGTTCAAGCCACGCAAAAAAATCAGTTCTTTAATAAAAGAAATGATTTTGCCTGGCGTCTCTTTAGGAGTCCTAGTCTTTACGAACCAAGTTCTATCCTAATTTTATATTTTATCACATTCCTTGTGAAAGCAGTAACATTTTGACAGAATTTGTGAGACTTTTTGCGGGTTTTTGTCGAAATGGGGAAAAGGATGCAGGCGACTTGAAAAGGGGCTTAAATCCATAGAGCAAAGCCAAGGTTTCAGGCTATGGAAACAGCTTATGAGCTTTTAGCCCCCGGAGCCGCAATTGAGGTTCATGTACAGCTTTGAAAATTAGCCGTGACACTTTTTAAAATGGCAGTCTTTAGCCTTTGACGCCTTTATCGGCGCCATTTGTTTCATTTCATTTAACTGGCTCTTCTTCCATTTCTTCTTTTTTATACTTCATTTTAGTGGCTTCACCGCCCCGCAGATGGCGGATCGATTTATGATAATCCAGGATTTCCTTTACTTCGTTTGCCAGTTCAGGATTGATTTCAGGCAGTCTTTCCGTCAAGTCTTTATGGACTGTACTTTTGGATACGCCAAACTCCTTCGCGATTACGCGAACCGTTTTTTTCGTCTCCACGATATACTTTCCAATCTTGATAGTTCTCTCTTTGATGTAATCGTGCACACCACTCGCCCTCCCCAATTTGGATGTGAGAAGTGTGAAATGAGACTCGCTTTCTGTCTGGATTTTAACTGTATTCCGCATGGATTCCTGATTAATTGAAGTTAATCGTACATGCGCCTGAAATGCTTGCTTTCAGTTTGCGATAATTAAACATGTCCTCAACATATTCATTAGTTTAGTAAAACGATCCCTCACCTCATACATTCTCTTTGTAAGGTTTGTAACAGTTTATTAGCTTGGATGAGGGAATATGCACGAAAAACGCAATAAGGACAAGGTTTTGTTTAAATTTTTTGAAAATAGGACATCTGGAAGTCAAAATAAGAAATGTTTTCAAAAAATTCTATGGGGTATTTAAAAAATAAGCAGTCGAAAGACCAGCGACAATTTTCCTAATTTCAATTGTTCCATGGATGAGACCCAGGACTTTCACCGCACATTCGACAAAATTCTTCATTCCCTGTTAATTCATTTCGATGTCAGCAAACTATTTCATTTGCATCAGATACTTGCATATATCTAGGAATTACAGAGCGCATTGAACTATATGGATTTTCGGAAACAAGGGAAAAGAGCCAGGAACTCCTCCCTATTGTGAAGCGGATCGTTATCCCGTACTATTTTTTTCGAGAAACAATTCATTTAATTGGTTATCACACCATAATATTCCAAAATGATAGGATGAATATAGAATGCAAACACGCAAGGAAAGAATCCAAAATGATAAAAGAAAGAAGATGAAAGCTAGAGGAATGACGGCAGCCAGCACTGTTTTTGCGGCAGTAATTGCGTCAGCCGGTTTTAGCGCTTCAGCAAAAGAAGCCCAAGCTTTGACAGGATTCTATAAAGTGAAGCAGGGAGATACCTTATACAAAATCTCCAGAGAACATGATATGACTGTTAAAGAATTGAAAGCGGTTAACAACCTTAAGTCTGACAAGATCCAGCCCGGCCAAAAATTGGAGGTTCGGATTGAACGACATACAGAAGATTCCTTTGAGACAGCCGTTTATACTGTGGTGCCTGGCGATACACTTTGGGGAATCGCAAAGCGCTACCGTATGAGTGTCAATGAACTGAAAACATTGAACAAATTAAAAAGGGATATGGTCCTCATCAATCAAAAATTGACCATTAAAGGGGATATTTCCAGAACAAAGGCAATCATCACCGGTGCTGCAGACAATTTTACGGTGGAATTTAAAAACGGAGATGATTATTTCACATTAAAGGTACCGTATGGAACAGCAACGTCTTATCAGAAAATGTCAGGAAAAGAAATCCTTGTGGTTTACAAGGACGATGCTCTGATCAATATTCAATAAAGGGATAGAAAGCCGGATTCAGCCGGCTTTTCCTCGTTACCCACATCACCCACCCGCTCATCAACATTCCAACCACGTATGTCTGACGCTTAATAATGCAGTGATCTCATTTGACTGTCGGTTGCTTTAATCAACTCCCCCCAGGTTTTATGGCCCCTCTGCTGAAATTGATAAAGCAGCTCAACAAATAGATAAGCGGTCGTCAAAGCATCCCCAGCGGCACGATGCCGGTCATAAATGCGGGTGCCGAATGCCATGGCATACCTCTCAAGGTCGCGCATATCGTAGGACGGAGCGATAAAGCCAATCAGATCCAGCGTATCAATGGTCAGGAAATTTTTTAATGAAAGCTTTTCACGTTTACATTCACTTTTAATAGCCAAGGCATCGAAGCTTACATAATGCCCAATCAGGCATACCGCCTCCCTTGATTCGACATACTCAAAAAAGCTCTGAATAGCTTCCAAGGCCTGCGGGGCATCTATTACAATTTCATCAGTAATAGAGGTTAATTCTTTTATTTCCCGAGAAATTTGTCGTTTTGGGTTAACATATGTCTGAAAAAGGTCCTTTTCCTGCACTTGAAATCCTTTTACCGGGACGGCGCCAATTTCAATGATCCGGTCTGCCGCAGAAACCTGAAATCCTGTTGTTTCCGTATCAAAGACAATAAAATTCAGGTCTTCCAGGGGAGTGGATAACGGAATAGTTTCATACCTTAACGAACATGACACATTTTTTCTGAGAAAAAACATACCAGCCTCCTTTTAAAGCTATAATGAAAATCTTGCAACTGCCTGGCTCTGCAGCTCCTTTAAGGTCTTTAAGCTTAGAATCAATTCTTCTTTTTCACGAGTAAACATTCTGGAAAATGAGACAACGGAAGATGGGGCGGCACCGTTTTGTTCCTGCTGCCAGCGCTGGGTGACATACAACGTAAGTATAGTGCTTACAGACCCTCTCAAATCGTGTGCAAACTCCTTTGAGAATACCTGCCTTTCCTGCAGAAAATCTATTTTTTCAAGCGGTGTGCCTGATAGTTTCCCATGTATTAGGGACAGTATCTGCAGACTATGGTGATAGGGAAATAAAACTTCTTTTTTCATATCCATGCTTTTGCGCTGCAGCTTAAATAGGGACCTGAGCGGCTGATCCAACGTGGGAATAGGATGTTCCCTTTCAAGGTGTGCCAGCCGGTACAAAAAAATTCTGGACCTTTTCATCTGCTCCTGAACCATTGCTTCAAATTTTGCATTGAGCCCTTCACTCCCCGCAATGAACCGATAGGAGAAAAAGTTTTGCGCTAACAATAAATTGTCATTAGTGGATTGAAGCATCCAGGTTCGCAGCCGCTCCTCCCATACTGCCAGCGATCCCCGCCATTTCTCCTCACTGCACATCATGAGACCTTTGCACCGTGCGTAACCTGCACTCTCCATGTTAGAAGTGATCCTTTTCCCAAGCTCTTCAAAAAAATCGCCGGCTTCCTCCGATTGGCTTTCATAAACCAGGAAATGATCCTGATCTGTGAGCATGAACTGCTCTCCACGGCCGCTGGAGCCCATATGATAGTAAGAAAATTCGCATGGCTGCTGCAAGCCTTTTTCCCTCAGTTCAGAAATAGATAGTGCTACAATTCTGCCGCTCATGCGATCGTATAGCTTTGTAACGATCTCAAGCATTTTTAATATAGGAACACGACCTTTTATTAAAGAATCAATTAACTCATAGATGCCGGTTTTCACTTGCGGAAGGCTATCCCGATCGGCTTTTTCAATTTTTTGAACGGTCTTTATCACATTCTCATTTTTCTTTCTCAGCAAATCTGATAGTGTCACAACCCCTGCGACCTTTGAATCTTCCATTACGGGCAGGTGTTTTATTCCCTTAAATAGAATCAGTGAAAGGGCGTCATAATAATATGCGGACCGTGATATCGTGACTGGACTCGCTGTCATAATGGTGCTTGCTGGAGAAGTTATATCTGCCCCTTCAGCTGCCACCCCTTCCACAATGTCGCTTTCCGTAATAATTCCTTTTAAGCTGTCCTTTTCTATAACGAGAACTGAACTAATCTTTCTGTTAAGCATGAGCCGGGCAGCTTCCTGAATGGTTGCAGCAGTGCTGACTGCGGCTGCCTCACTGCTCATGACATCCTGAACCCGGATCATGAATGCATCGTTTTCCCCATAATCTGTCGCAAGCTTGACCTGTTCTGCAAGTGATGTGTATACATCCTTCAATCTGACGGCTACCTGAGTCAGCAGGTAATCATGAACTGCGGGATCATCCCATCTTTTTCTCACCACTTCAAACGGAATGAATATTGCTCTTACCTCACTGGAAGCCTTGACTTCAACCAACTCTCCCGGGGTCTGTTTGGAAACACCCAGGAAATCAGCGAGGCTGGAGAATCCAATCAGCTCTCCTGTTTGGACCACCTCGAGCACTTCCTCCCTCCCGCTGTGATCGTTTTTCACTATTACCTCTGAAAGACCTTCTAAAAGGAGCAGAAGGCCTTCACGCGGTTTATTTTTTTTCAGGATCATATCATTCTTTTTGTAGTGGCGTACTTCACACATGGCTAGAAGTGAAAGGGCCGTGTCAGATTCCACCCCATGAAAAAAGGGGTGAAACCGCACAGCCTCCAAATTGTACAGGTTATACAGATTTTGATCCATCATCGTTCATCCATACTTCACCATCTTTATATACCATTTGCTCCGGATAGCGAAGATCCATAACTTCCTCCTGAATTTTTTGCGAAGGAGCAGCTGTCATTAGAGAAACAATGATATTAGCTGCAAATGCAGCTGTAGCACCAAACACGCCGGCACCTGTATCAATGATTCCCAGGATTGTAAATCCGCCATATTTAGCTGCAAAGATGTACGCCAAAGTAACACCTAGCCCGACCAGCAGGCCTGCAATAACCCCCTGTGAGTTTGAACGCTTCCACCAGACACCCAGAACGAGCGCCGGGAAGAATGTCCCTGTCGCGAGCGCAAATGCCCAGGCAACAATTTGCGTAATGGCTCCTGGCGGGTTAAGCGCGATCACGCCGGCCAAAAGAGTGGCGATGACAATGGACCAGCGGGCAACGGAGAGACGTGTTTTTTCAGTTGAATTCGGTTTTAGCACCCGGTAAAAAATATCGTGAGCAAATGCGGAAGAAATCGCAATCATCAAACCTCCGGCCGTTGATAACGCAGCAGCCATTGCCCCTGCTGCCACCAGACCGATGACAAACATCCCAAGATTGGCAATTTCAGGTGTCGCCATAACCACGATATCATTTGAGATAATGAGTTCCTTCCATTGCAGGATGCCATCGCCATTGCCATCCGCTACCTGAAGCTTGCCTGTATCCACCCAGGTTTTCGTCCAGGCTGGGAGCTCCGTTATTTTGCTTCCGGCAACCTGTGTCATTAAAATGAAACGGGAGAATGCTGCGTATGCAGGTGCAGACAGATAAAGCAAGCCGATGAACAGCAATGCCCATGCTCCCGACCAGCGGGCTGCCTTCATCGTTGATACCGTATAGAAACGGACAATTACGTGCGGAAGTCCTGCTGTACCAGCCATGAGTGTAAACATAAGGGCAAGGAACTGCCACTTCGTTCCATTGGTAAATGGCGCAAAGTATTCAGAGATTCCCAATTCGCGGTCGAGCTCACCCATTTTACCGACAAGTTCACCGTAGGAAATCCATGGCATAGGGTTCCCTGTTAATTGCAGTGCCATGAAAATGACCGGAATTAAGTAAGCGATAATTAAAATGACATACTGAGCAACCTGCGTCCAAGTAATCCCCTTCATGCCTCCGAATGCAGCATAAAAGGCAATCAGAACGACACCGATCATGGTTCCAAGCTTTGCATCAATTTCAAAAAGACGGCCAATAACTACTCCGGAACCGGAAAGCTGGCCAATCGAATAGGTGAAACTGATGATGATTGTACAAAGGGCTGCAATCACCCGTGCAGTATGGCTGTCAAAGCGGTCGCCGATGAATTCAGGAACCGTGTAGCGGCCGTATTTCCGCAGCTGCGGTGCCAGCAGAAAGGTTAAGAGCAGATACCCGCCCGTCCAGCCCATAATATAGGCAAGACCGTCATAGCCCAGAAGCATGATTGTTCCCGCCATCCCGATAAAGGAAGCGGCACTCATCCAGTCAGCACCAATCGCCATTCCATTGAAAATCGGTGGCACTCCGCGGCCGGCAACATAGAACTCAGAAGTTTCTTTTGCCTTATTGTAAATGGCTATGCCAATATACAAAGCAAATGTAGCTAAAATGATAGATAATGAGACCAAAAACTGTGTATCCAAGAACATCCCCCTTTTTTTCGATCGATTTTTTTGACGCCCCTTTTATCTCTCTGTATAGCGGAAGCTTGAACAGCCGCTCATTTTTTTGTTAATTAATGATCAAGAACTTTTCCTGAACTGATTTGTTCATTTTTGTTTTCATCAATTCCATATTTCCGGTCAATCGCATCTCCCATTTTTGCATTAACAAACAGCAGAATGATAAATGTCAGTACTGCTCCCTGTGCGCCCATAAAGTAATGGAATGGGAATCCGTTAATGGTAATATCACTTAATGGTTCTGCAAAGAAGACCACGCCAAAAGAGGCAAGAAAGCCTATAGCAAAATAAATGATCATATTCCGAGTCTTTTCACGGAAATAACTGTCCGCTACTTTTTTATCGATTTTCTTCAAAACTCCACCCCCGGTAAAAATGATATGTTTGCAGTTTTAATTTTGATGAAAAGATATTATTGGTCCGAAATCACTCCTTATATTGCGATATGTGCAGCCGAATCGCTGCTATTTTACCGGATCCATTTTCCGGATCCTGACAAAACCATTACCTTAAACTGAAAATAAATTTGACTGTATCCATGAAAGGTGCGGGAACAAGGATGATTTGAACGAGGAAGTAAGCAAAGATGGATATAAATGGGACTGCCAGAAAGATTGGCCTTTTCTTCCTTAAAGCAAGAAAAAGGCAAGTACCTGTAATGATCATCATAGCCAGTAACGGAAGCAATTCGGTTTCCCCCTTTTTAGAAAGCGCTGTCATTTTCCAGCTGCTTTCCGCTTTAAGTTTTAAAATGAATAATTCATTTTCTGATTTCATTTAATTTTAAGAAAATTCATACTTCATTATGTACAAAAATCTTTTTCAGGTCAAGTACATGCTGGAAAAAAATATAAATATTTTTGAAAGTCTTTGATATATAAGGTTTTTCCAGCAAAAATAGTTGGCGAAGGCTTTAGGGTATTAGAGGAAAACACTATAGTAATAATGAAAAATGCCAAGAAAAAAAGAGCCAATCCGGCTCCTTATTCCAATTCTTTTATAATCAGCGTAATTGCCTCCAGCAAATCGGCATCTGACCAGCTTGCCATGCTTTTTTTACTGGCAGCCGCCAGTGCATGGGATGCCGGTATGTGCACAAAACCCGCCGGTAATTCAGTATTTGTCGATTTTAGCAGGTGAAGCACGGAATACATAACGTTATTGCATAGATATGTCCCCGCTGTGTTTGAGATTGCTGCAGGATATCCTGCTTCCTTAAGTCTATTAACCATCCGCCGGATCGGCAGGGTGGAAAAATAGCCATCGGGACCATTTTCCTCTATCAGCTTGTCTTCAGGTGCGACTCCGCTATTATCCGGCTCGCCGTCCTGGCAATTGATCGCAATTCTCTCAGGAGTAATGGCTGTCCGTCCAGCAGCCAGCCCGAGAGAAATCACTGCATCCGGCTTTTTCCCGGCCACTTCCTCTACTATTTTCTTTGGTGCACGATTAAAATCAACCGGCAGAAGATGTCCTATAATCTCATAGTTTCCAACCGTTTTGCCATCCAATGCATTCACAATCTTTTCTGTAGGATTGATCGGAAAATCAAGAAAAGGTTCAAAACCGGTTAACAGCAGCTTCTTCATGTTATCTCCCCCTGTATAACACTTCGTTTATCGAAATATTATACAGGATAATGGCGGAATTGTCGAAATAATGATTATTCGAAAAAAAACGGGGTGGTGCCTGTCAAAAGAAAAGCGGAAGCGCCTTGCCCACGAACGAACGCAGACTAAGAACGCCACGTCCTCCCAAAAGCTGCCGCTTTCGGTCGTGCGATGTTTATGCTCACGAAGCGTCCCTTGAGGAGCTAGACATCACCAAAAAAGAGCCTGCCATTTCGGCAGACTCCCTATTATTATGCGTCAGTTGATTCAGTTGCAGTGTCTTCTTCAACTTGGTCGTCAGTTTGACCTTCGTCTTCAGAAGTTCCAGCTGGGTCTTCTTCTGTATCAGCAGATTCGTCTTCGTCCGTATTTCCGGCACCTTCATCTGCAGATTCTTCAGAGGACTTGTCCTCAGAAGGAGCAGCCTCATCGTTTTCTTCAGTTGCCCCGCTGTTTTCTTCAGCATCTGCTTTGTCAGCTGTGTCAAGCTCCTGTAAAGAGCTTAGCGGCTTATTGAAGAAATCAAGCGGATTGACCGGTGTTCCGTCTTTGCGGATTTCAAAGTGTACATGTACGCCTGCTTCTTCATTAAACAAGCTTTCGCCTGCCTTTGCAAGGACATCACCTTGTTCTACCTGGTCGCCAACCTCAACATTCATCTCTGTAACAGATTGATATTGTGTTACAATTCCTTTGTCATGCTCCACTTCAATGACATTACCCAACAGTGAATCTTCTTCTACCTTGGTAACTTTTCCGCTTAATGCAGCAAGGACATCAAATGTTTCCCCATCCTTAGTGGCAATATCAATACCTGTGTTTGGATGGTATGTGTTATTGTAAAATACTAGAGCAGCTTCCTGTTCTTCAGCCTTGCCGTCATAGTCATAGAATTGTTTTTGAATGACAGCAGAGTCTGGGTCTTTGACAGGCATTACGAAGTTTTCCATTGCACGGTTAACTTCCAATGCTGGCTCGTCGTACTTTTTGCCGGTAATATCAGTGGCTTCGTAATCGTAGCTGTCAGTGTCTGTAGCGTTGTCGCTAGTCTGGTACCAAAGAACACCGGTTAGAATGATTGCTGCACTTGCAATGTAGATTGCTGGGAATGCCCACCGCTTTTTCATAAAGCGTTTAAAGCTGGAATCTTGAGAAGATCGTTTCTTTTCTTCCTCTCTCATTTATCATCACCTCAGCAATCAGTCTGAACAGATTGAGAGGATTATATACATTTCTCAAAAAAAATTTTTTGGGCTTATTTTTCGACAAACGTTTTTGGATTATGCATGATCTGAGAAAATATTTTTAAAGGAGTTACTGAAGAATGGTTAAGTGGATAATACGGGTGCTGCCTTTCCTGTATATGGCGCTAATATGGATCCTTTCCAGCATGCCTGCTGATGCTGTGGTGGAGCTGCCGGATTTGGCAGTAGACCGGTTTATAAAAGAATCTATGCATCTGATTGAGTTTGGTATTTTATATGTTCTTCTGGTTCTGGCAGCGTTGACTGCCGTTAAGCTGACGCCGGAAGTGAATATTCTTTTGGCTGTTTTTGCGTGCTTCTACGGAATTCTCGATGAGGTCCATCAGTCCTTTGTACCGTACCGGTCTGCTACTGTGATTGATGCTGTTAAGGATATTACCGGTGTGGCGGTGTGCTGGTATTTTATCAGCAGGGCTCTTTTTTATGGACGGTTTGACAGGCTTGGAAATTTTTTGTTATTAATAAGGCGTCTTTGAATTGTGCCCGTTGATTTCCGCTGCGGGCACTTGCTTT
>NZ_NPDG01000029.1:0-4515 GCF_002272225.1 Bacillus sp. 7894-2 | reverse complement strand
TTGCCCTCCGCTACAATCAACTCAGCAGTTAATCTTAGATAACTGCCCAAAAGCCAAAAACTTGAACATTATATAATCCATAAACAAAGAGCTGATTCTCTATGAACCAGCTCTTTCGTTTATTTTTTAGCCGTTACTTTCGTCAGCAGTTGGTCAGAAGCTGCAATTTCCACTCCTTTATAATAGTGGGCAACGATTTCTTTGTAGTTCTTTCCTTCAGCTGCCATGCCATTTGCGCCGTATTGGCTCATGCCGACTCCATGGCCATAGCCCTGGGTGTTGATAATGATATTGTCACCTTTGCGCTCCCAGGTAAAGTCTGTTGATTTCAGGCCCAGTTTCTCTCTGATGTCTTTTCCGCTGACTACTTTCCCGTTAATATCCACTTTTGAAACCCGCTGGCCGGCTGTTCGCTCAGTCACTGTGCCGATGGTGCTGTCATTTGGAAGCTTCACACCCAATTTCCTTTCAAAATCCTGTACAGAAAATACCTCTCTGCCGTTAAACTTCGGCGACTGAAGGTCCCATTTGCTTTCTACACTCTTTAAATAAGGAACGGAATTTGGCCAGATGGCTTCGGAATTTTCGGTAAAGCCGTTGCTTGTTGAAAAGAAGGAAGCTGTTATCGGCGAGCCGTCAAAGGTGAGGATCTGGCCCCTTGTTGAGTTTACGGCATCTTTAACCTTTTGAATTTTCCATTTGTAATCTGGTCCCCAAATTTGCTTAAGTTCACTCTCACTTTTATAAACCTGGTGGGTTACGGTATCATACACTAATGCCCCTTCAGGAAGTTCCACGCTATCTTTGTTCATCATTTGTTTCACGATAAAGGTTCTTGCCGCCAATGCCTGCGCCTTTAAAGCTTCTTCTTCAAACTCGGCCGGCATTTCCGATGCTACCACTCCGACAATATAATCTTCAAGCGGTACCGTCTCCAGCTTCTTCTGTGCAAGGCGGTAGACTCCTACCTCTATGGCTGGCCCTTGAGGAATTTCTGCCGCCGTCTCTTTCTTGGCATCAGTCTTAAGCTCCTCACCAAGCTTCCCGCTGACATTTCCTTCTGTAAAAGGAATCACAAGCAGGGAGGGAACGATGAGCGTGACGGCAAACAACAGTGCGGCTAGTACGATGAAAGGTTTGAATTTTGTCATGTTTTAAGCCTCCATAGCAAATAAATAATTCGAACTCAATTCATGTTTATGGCTATGGACAAGCTAATATGACAATAGATTAATATTTGCTTCTGAAGTTGGGGGAAGGTGCAGAATAGGGGTAAATTTGCTGGTTTATTACTTAAAAATTTATTTTTTCCTCTTTAAAGCAGTAGATTTCCAGCTATTTTAACAGTGAATCCCTATGTCTTTTCTTTTTGTGTGCGGATAGGGACAATTTATGTGCGGATAAGTTTTTTTATGTGCGATTAGACCTGATTTATGTGCGGATAAAATTATTTATGTGCACAATCTAAATTGATTGAGCGCTCCAACGAAAATAGCATAGCAAAAACCGCAGAATCGATTTGTCAGTCCTCTGACAGCTCGATTCTGCGGTTTCAGTTTGAAATGCGCGCAAGGCGACTATTTTGACGACTCTTAAATGCCGCCTTGATTGGCATTATTTATGCGTTCATGTCAGAAACAAGTCCGTTATTAACAGTTGTTTCTTCCACTTCTGTCACACGTTCGATATCTGCTCCCAGTCCTGCAAGCTTTTCGTGGAAGTCTACATATCCGCGGTCAAGATGCTTCAGTTCTGTCACGCGTGTTACGCCTTCTGCCACCAATCCAGTAAGGATCAAGGCTGCGGCTGCACGAAGATCTGTCGCAGCTACTTCAGCGCCCTGCAGATTGCTTGGTCCGTTCATGATTACAGAACGGCCTTCAATTTTAACATCGGCGTTCATGCGGCGGAATTCCTCCACATGCATGAAACGGTTTTCGAATACTGTTTCTGTAATCACACTTGTACCCTGAGCGTGAAGCAATAGGGCCATCATTTGTGATTGCATGTCTGTCGGGAAGCCAGGATGAGGCATGGTTTTAATATCAACAGCCTTCAACTTGTCTGGACCCATAACACGGATGCCTTCAGCTTCTTCAATGAAGGTAACACCCATTTCTTCCATCTTGGCGATTAATGAAGCAGAATGCTCCATAACGGCACCTTTTACTAGAACGTCTCCGCCTGTAATGGCAGCTGCCACCATGAAAGTTCCTGCTTCAATGCGGTCAGGGATGATGTTGTGTTCTGCACCGAACAGTACGTCCACACCTTCAATGCGGATCGTGCCCGTTCCTGCTCCCTTAACCTTGGCACCCATCTTATTAAGGAAGTTAGCAAGGTCCACAATTTCAGGTTCCTTTGCTACGTTTTCCAAAATTGTTGTGCCTTTAGCCAATGTTGCAGCCATCATAATGTTCTCCGTAGCACCAACGCTAGGGAAATCGAGATAGATTTTTGCTCCGTGCAAGCGGCCTTCAGGTGCTTCCGCTTCAATAAAGCCATTACCAACCTTTACTTTCGCACCCATCGCTTCAAAGCCTTTTAAATGCTGATCGATCGGGCGGGAACCGATTGCGCAGCCCCCTGGCAATGCCACACGGGCACGGCCATTTCTTGCTAATAAAGATCCCATGACTAAAACTGAAGCACGCATTTTGCGTACATATTCAAATGGTGCTTCTACCTTCAACTCTCGAGATGCATTTACTGTTACTGTATTATTTTCAAACTCCACTTCGGCGTTTAAATAGCGTAATACTTCATTAATAGTATATACATCGGAGAGTGTTGGGACATCACGAATTACGCTTTTGCCATCACTTGCTAACAGTGTTGCGGCGATAACCGGTAAAACAGCGTTTTTTGCTCCTTCAACTTTGACAGTACCGCTTAACCTATTTCCGCCGCGGACGATGATTTTATCCAAAGTGTATTCCCCTCCGCGTCCAATTTCTCTATATTAATATTCAATCGTTATGATGGGTGTGCCAATAACTATGTTTGTCTTGGCGCCCATTCCATTTGTCCGTAATCCAAGCTGCATGTTCATATCATTGCCATTTGTCTCAATGAATTCACCAAAAAGCGGTGAATTTGCTGATGCTGAAATAAATTGGTCTTCTTTTAGTGCTTCTATTTCTGTCGCATTAAAAGCGTCCAGTAATTGACGTGCAGTATCAGGCAAAGACTTATTAATCTTATCATTGAATTCGCCTTGAATACAAGAGAAAATTGTGGCATTTCCTCGAAAAATGTCAGAAATCTTACTATTTAGTTCTGCAGCCAGTTTGCTCTGTTCTTGTTTCCACCCCTGACCTTTGGCCTCATAAATCACATACGTTTGAACTTGACCTTTTGTGGGGGTTGATAAAATTTTTACTGCTTCTGACTGAGCATCTGTTTGCTTAATAATAGCTTTTGTTTCCCACGATTTTTCTGTTTTTTGAAAGCTCCATTCCCAATCAGGATATTTCGACTGAAGATCATTGGTGAATGCTTTTACTTCCTGAAGGTTCTGGTTTTCCATTTTTTCTCTCGCATGCAAAGTCCAATCTTTGATTAAAATATTCTCGCCCTGTAAAACCGAGGCCATCGTTAACAGGTCAAGCTCCCCTTTGGCTACAGTCGTCTTATTCCCAATGTTTATCATCATGAAACCAATAATGGCAATAATAGATAAAGTAATGAATGATTTTTTCATCTGTAAACCCCTCCCCTTAGTACCATTGTTACCAAGGATAGAGTGAGCATACTTGGGAATTGTCGTCACTTTTTGACAAACTGAAAAGGCAGCAAAATCACTGTTGATTTAGAGGCTTTTTCTGCCTTTTTATGCATACTTTGAAAATCATTTCACAAGATAGTATGTATGCAAGAAAACAAGCAACAAAAAGATTTTACTCAATAATTGTCAAATTGAAAACATGTATGAAGACCTATATTTATAAAAAAATTGACCGGTTATTCATCACCTGAAAAAAGTGACATTCTGCAGTATAAGCGGAAGCTGCTGGGACCATAAAAGATAGTCGAGAAAGAAGTTGCTGACGGCTGATCCAATTACAATAGAAAGCAGAACATACAATACACGTGCCTGAAAAACATGATTCGCCTTCAAAAGGGTTTCAAACCGCAATGCCTGAAGTGCCCACCAGGCCAGCGCAATAAACACCAGATGAGACATAATGCTGATGAGTGCCTGCTGCCCAAATCCTGATATCATCTTCTTCCCTCCTTTAATTCACTGCCACTTCGCTTACCTGCTTTGTGCGGTACAATACCATTTGACGTTTATACTATCAGGTAAGTTTCATGACTGTTTATTTTTTGAAAATTAAGTTTCTTTGTTTTTCGCAGTTTATAAGTCCATTATATCGAATTGTCGAAAAAACACGAAGTTTAATCCAGGGCAAACAAAAAGAAGGGGAAATTTCCCCCTCCTATGTATACCCCTTTTGTCCCTTTTTTCCTTAAAAATCCTGTCCGTTGATTTCCACTGCGGCCACTTGCTTT
>NZ_NPDG01000028.1:0-6487 GCF_002272225.1 Bacillus sp. 7894-2 | reverse complement strand
CATTGAATATGCTTCCACGAATAAGCACCGCACGAAGAAAATGCGTTAGCATTTTTCGAGGATCAAGTGGCCTCCGTTCCAATCAACTCAGTGGAAAAACTTATATTTGTTTAGAAAAAAACAATTACATAATTAAATACGATTATTGAAAGAAATCAGTAAACTGATTGAAATTGCCCTGTAGGAAGTCAAATGCGATATTTGGTGCAATTCCGAACAGGATGGTGGCTGCCAGGCTGATGCCGATAACAGCTGTTAAAGCCGCTGGAATCTTAACTTTTCCTGTATCAGCTGCCGGCCTGAAGAACATTTGCACCATGACACCGAAATAGTAGAAGTAAGAAACGACTGTTGTCGCGATCATAATCGATACCAGTACATAATGGCCTTCATTCGGCACTAATGCACCCATGAAAATATTCAGTTTGCCAATAAATCCGGCTGTCCCCGGAATGCCTGCAAGTGAAAGCAGGAAGATGGCCATGGCGATGGCCATGAACGGTGCGCGGCGGTAAAGCCCGGCAAATTGGCTGATATCTTCTGAACCCGATTTATGTGTCACATGCTGGATGATCGCAAAAGCGCCAAGGTTCATGAATAAGTAGGCACCGAGGTAAAACCAGAGCGTATCAAACATGAACAGTGACATGCTCGCAATCACAACCAGCAGGTAACCGGCCTGAGCGATGCTTGAATAGGCAAACAAACGCTTGATATTGCGCTGTCTTAGCGCAATCAAGTTCCCAATAATCATCGTGGCTCCTGCCAGGAAGGCAATGTAATCCTGAAGTGCCAGAATCATCGGAAGCCCCTGTACATCACCTGATGGTGCGTTCGCAAAGATTGAGAACAGGATGCGGATAATGATGATAAACCCGGCAGTTTTGGAAACGACACTTAAAAAGGCTGTTACTGGTGTAGGAGCACCCTGATACACATCCGGTGCCCACATATGGAACGGCGCTGTAGCCAATTTAAAGGAAAGTCCCACTACAATCATAAAGAATGCAAGGCCTAACAGGTAAATATGCTGTTCATTATAGATGGATGTCAAAAATCCGGACATTTCCTTTAAGTTCGTCGTTCCAGTTAAACCGTATACATAACTCATCCCGAACAACGTGATCGCTGTGGCAATACTGCCGTTGATCACATATTTCATGGCCGATTCGTTTGAATGCAGATTTCTTTTTCTCATGCCTGCCAGAATGTAGGACGAAATGGAAAGAAGCTCAAGTCCCACAAACAGGGTAATTAAATCTCCGCTTGAAGACATAATCATTGCCCCAAGTAATGCAGCCATGAACAGATAGAAAAATTCCCCCCTGAATTCTTCCAATCCTTCATTCGGCTCATAGCCAATGGCAATAAGCAGTACCATAGCAGATCCGATTAAGAGCAGCAGCTTAAAAGCTTTTGCAAAGGAATCAAGCCTGAATGTATCAAATAAAATGGATTCCGGACTATGCCCGATAAGGCCAAGTAAAGAAACAAGAGCCGCGAGTATTCCGGCAAAGCCGACCCAGCCGAGAATTTTCCGACTTTGGGATTTCGGCATAAACAAATCCATTAGTGAAAGAGCGGTCGCAACACCAAGGATGATGAACTCCGGCGTCATTATGCCCCATTCATAAGATAATAATGTTTCGAGATCCATCCTTCATCACCCTCCTATCCCAAGCATGATCGTTTCAAGTGTTGAGGTCAGCGGTTCGCTCAGCACACTTGGATAAACACCAATCAGGACAATTAAGCCGACTAAGACCAGGACAGGCACGAATTCAAACTTTTTCATATCCGTTATGCCGGCAAAGTCCCGATGCGCTTTGCCATATGTGATACCCAGTACCGCTCGAAGCAGGTAAACAGCTGTCATAATGATTCCGATTGTACCGCTTGCCGCGAGAATCGGCATTTCTTTAAACAGGCCAAGGAAGGCCATAAATTCACTCACAAACCCTGACATTCCAGGAAGGCCAAGGGAGGCCATAGCCCCTGCAAGCAGGAAGCCTGCCGTAATCGGCATCCCTTTTGCCAAACCGCCAAGATTTTGAATATTTGAGGTTTGAAAGCGTTCATAAAAGACACCGACAAGGAAGAATAATAATGCTGCGATTAAACCGTGAGAAACCACCTGGAAAATCGCCCCCTGTATTCCTGCCTCATTTAATGCTCCTAATCCGATTAAAACGATTCCCATGTGGGAAATAGAAGAGTAGGCAAGCACCATTTTAAAATCGGTCTGAACAAACGCCAGGAACGCTCCATACAGTAAATTCACGACTCCAAGAACAGCGAGCCATACAGCAAGGCTTTGGAATTGCTCAGGAAATATTCCCATTCCGAAGCGAATTAAACCGAATGCCCCAATTTTCAAAAGCACTCCTGCATGCAGCATGACGATTGATGGCGGAGCTTGTACGTGGACCCGCACCATCCAGCTGTGCAGCGGGAATATTGGGAGCTTCACACCAAATGCAATTAAAAGCGCAATCAGCATGCCCATTTTCATATTTTCAGAGATTGGCGCAACAAGCTGCGGATTATCCGCATTCATTGCGGCCATCAAAGCATCAATATTGGCTGTGCCAGTACGGGCAAACAGTACCATAATGACAATCAGCAGAACAGCAGATCCAAGTCCGTTATAGATCAGGAAGCTGTATGCAGCATTTTCCTTTTCATAGTAACCCCATTTCCCGATCAGGAAGAAGGTCGGAATTAATGTGATTTCAAAGAAAATAAAGAAAAGAATCAGGTTTTCAGCGGCAAATACACCCAGCATGCCGACTTCAAGCAGCAAAAACAGCATGAAGTAGCCCTTCCATTCTTTTTTAATATGAATAGAAGCAATCGCTGCAAGTGTTGAAAGTACAGCTGTCAGGACAATCATGATCAGGGAGAATCCATCCAGCCCCAATTCATAATCAATGGAAAAAAGATTTCCAAGCTGGCCGGAATCGCCAAACTGAATCCAGCTTACTTTTTCATTCAGCTGCTCCAAGCCTTCACCTGCCCGATATTGAAAATAAGCGATCAGCGCCAATACCAGCGCAGGAAGTGTGGCCAGAAAGCCAACTGTCTTGATCAATGATTCCTGCGTTCTCGGCAGGAACGATAACACTAAAATACCAAGAAGCGGGGAGAAAACTAAAATGGATAGAAAATAAGCTAAGTTCATTTTAAGTACCCCCCTGTAAACGCATAGATGACGACTAAAATAGCCAGGCCGACAAACGCTACTGTTCCATAAGTCTGAATCTGGCCGTTATGCATTTTTGAACCAAGTTTTCCGAGTGCAGACGCAATTCCAGTTACGCTCTTTACAAGGCCTTCAACCAGGAATACTTCCAGGAAGCGCAGGAATGAACTGATGAATTTCGCTCCATTCACAACGGTCAGCGAATAGAATTCATCGATATAATATTTATTGTACAGAACGTTGTATGAATGCGGCATTCTGCTGGTCAGCCAATCGCGTGAAAGCGAGCGTTTGCCGTACATTAGCCAGGCAAGGAAAATTCCAAGCAGGGATACAGCCGTTGCGACAATCATAATCCATGCTGGCCCTTCAATATGGCCATGTCCCAGAGCATGGTTATCTTCCACGAGCCAATCACCAAGAAATGTTCCAAACCAAGGTGTATTCACATATCCAGCCACTACAGCCAGCACCCCAAGCACCACCATCGGCAGGGTCATAACACTTGGTGATTCATGGACATTATTCATATCACTTCTAGCTTCACCAGCGAAAACCATAAAGAACAGGCGGAACATATAAAATGCCGTAAAGAACGCGGCAATTACCGCGAGCCAGAACAGCGCCGTGTTCCCATGTGCCCACGCAGCAATTAAAATTTCATCTTTACTGAAGAATCCGGAAAATAACGGCACTCCGCTGATCGCCAGTGTTCCGATCAGGAATAGAGGGCCTGTCACGCGCAGCTTCTTCCATAGGCCTCCCATATGTTCAATGTTCTGTGTATGAACGGCATGGATGACACTTCCTGCTGCAAGGAACAGCAAAGCCTTGAAAAAGGCGTGCGTCATTAAATGGAATACACCAGCTACATATCCGGCAGATCCCAATGCCAGCATCATATAGCCAAGCTGACTGACGGTTGAATAAGCGAGAACCCGCTTAATATCCTTCTGCACCAGGCCTATGCTTGCTGCAAAGATGGCTGTGAAGGCCCCAATGACAGCAACGGTCATCAGTGCTGTTTCACTTGCCGCGAAAAGCGGGAATAGCGTAGCCACTAAGTACACACCTGCCGCTACCATTGTCGCTGCATGGATTAATGCGGAGACCGGCGTTGGCCCTTCCATCGCGTCAGGAAGCCAGGTGTGGAGCGGAAACTGGCCCGATTTGCCGACAGCCCCTACAAAAATAAGGATCGCAGTTAACGTAATCATTGTGCCTGAAATGGCACCCGCTTCAACTGCTGCAAAAATCTCATCATACTCAAAGCTGCCAGCCTGCCAGAATAATAGAATCATTCCGATCAAAAGACCGACATCTCCGATACGGGTCATGATAAATGCCTTTTTAGCCGCAGCCTTTGCTTCCTCTTTGTAAAAATAGAAACCGATCAGCAGGAAGGATCCAAGTCCAACAAGCTCCCAGAAGAAATACGTCTGAAGCAGATTAGGCGAGATGACAAGGCCCAGCATGGCAAATGTAAATAACCCTAAATAAGCATAGAATACAGGAAAACGGTCATCCCCCTGCATATAGCCTTTCGAATACGTATGTACCAGGAAACTGACAAGTGATACAATCACCAGCATCAGTGCATTTAACTGATTAACTTCAAAACCCGCTGTTAACTGAACATCCCCTATAGTCAGCCAAACGCCTTCTGCTTTATAAGTTGGTGCCGAAAAACGGTCAACCAGCACCAATAAGGAATAGACAAGCGATGCCAGGGTAAACAGAATCCCGATATAAGCACTCGCTTCTTTTAGCCGTTTGCCGAATAAAATAAGGAACAAAAACGATAAAAGCGGGAAAAGCGGTATGATCCATGCATTCTCCATCATTATCACAATCCCCTTTTTTGAACACACCCCATAGCACGGCGTGCCAGATTGGGACCTTACGAACAGGTCCTTTAAGACGGGAGCCACTATATGGCCGCCTTTTCAATTCTCTATTCTCAGCCAGTCCGGCTGCATTTTTTCACAGTGTCTTTAGTGCTTCATGGCATCCATTTCATCAATGTTAACGCTCTTCTTGTTACGGTAAAGAGAAATCAGGATTGCAATACCTACTGCCACTTCTGCCGCGGCAACCGCAATGACAAATAGCGTAAAAATCTGTCCGGTGATGGACGGGGTGATGCCATATTTACTGAATGCCACAAGATTAATATTAACCGCATTCAGCATCAGTTCGATTGAGATCAGGACAATCACAGTATTGCGCTTAGTCAAGGCACCATACAGACCGATGCAAAAGAGGATTAAAGCCAATGCCAGGTATGCTTGAACGGGAACTGTACTCATTCCTTTTCAGCCTCCTTTTCATCGTCTTTTTTGGCCAGAACAATGGAACCAATCAAAGCGACCAATAATAGGACAGATGTTACTTCAAACGGAATAATGAATTTTGAGTAAAGTTCAATTCCGATTTGCTCTGTATTATTGACATGAAGGTCATTCGGCGCTGACGGCAAATCAAGGTTATATATTCCGATATAGACCGCGAAAGCAAAGCCGAGAACCCCCACGAATACTAACAGCTTACGCCAGCGGCCGGTTTTGGGCTCGCTTGTATCGTTATGGCGCGTCAGCATGATTCCGAACAGCATGACGATGGTTATCGCACCAGAGTAAATCAAAATTTGGACCGCAGCCAGGAATTCAGCTGAAAGCAGCACATAAATTCCGGCAATGCTGACAAATGTAAATACAAGGGCGACAACCATATGCACAACTTTGGTAAGGTTCAATAAAAGCACGCCGCCGATGACCGCAACTAAAGCTAGTGACATAAACGCTAAAAACTCACCTGAAAACGTCATGCTTTATTCACCTTCCGTATATTTTCATCATTTTCATCGAGCCATTCAAGGTTTTTAAACAGCTCATCGCGGCTAAATTCCGCCAATTCAAAATTATTGGTCATGATAATCGCTTCGGTTGGGCAGACCTCTGTACACAAGTCGCAAAGGATGCAAATTTCGAAGTTGATATCATAGGTATCAATGATCTTCCCCTTTTTGGCAGGGTCCGGATGCTTTTTCCCTGTCAGCTCGATACAATCGGTTGGACAAATATTTGCACACTGATTGCAGACAATACATTTTTCAGGGTAAAACTTTTGAATTCCCCTGAACCGGTCCGGAAGCGGAAGCGGCTCATTCGGGTAGTCATAGGTTACCTTTTTGCGTGTCAGGTTTTTAAGGGTATACGATAATCCTTTCGCTAAACCAAGCATGTTTTTCACCCCTTGTTTAGAAATGCGGAAGGCGCCCGCTTA
>NZ_NPDG01000027.1:0-3408 GCF_002272225.1 Bacillus sp. 7894-2 | reverse complement strand
GGACAATTTTAGAAATGCGGAAGGCGCCCGCTTATTAAGGAACGCAGACTAAGACCGCCACGTCCTGTGGCAACATCTGCATGACCCGCCTCCTGCGGGCCTCAAGCATAAGACGAGCCGGCTAAAAGGTTGTTCTTTAACCTTTTGGTCGGGTTGGCTTAGACCCGAGAGCCGATGGCGCCTGGAGCTGGACAATTTCAGAAATTGCCGGTCCTCAATTAAAATATATTAAGCCACTCTTTCAGCAAAGCTGTTAAGAAAATATTCGCAAGTGCTACCGGCAGCAAAACCTTCCAGCCAAATTCCATGAGCTGGTCTGCACGGAGTCGCGGGAATGTAACACGAAACCAGACTAAAACAAAGATTACAGCCGTAAACTTTAGAGCAAACCAGACGGCACCCGGAATGAACCCCAGGAACGGCAGCGGAAGCCACCCGCCAAGAAATAATACGGTTGTCAATGAAGCCATGGCAAAAAAGTATACATATTCCGCAAGCATGAAGAACGCCCAGCGGAAGCCGGAATATTCAACATGGAAACCGGCGACCAGTTCTGATTCCGCTTCAGGCAAGTCAAATGGAACACGGTTCAGCTCAGCTGTTGAAGCAATCAGGAATACGATAAAAGCAATAGGCTGCCAAATAATGAACCAGCCATTTTTTTGCGCTTCTACGATTTCATTCAGATTTAGACTGCCTGTTAAAAGGATAATCCCTAATACAGACATAACGAGTGGAATCTCATATGAAATCATCTGTGCAGCGGCACGCATTCCGCCAAGCAATGCATATTTATTATTGGAAGCCCATGCTCCGGTGACAATACCGACTGTTGTCAGCCCGGAAATGGCGATGTAATACAGCAATCCAACTCCAATATCAGCAAACTGCAGTTTGTCTGTAAATGGAATTGTCGCCAGCACCATGAATGCCGGTGCAAACGCAATAACCGGTGCAAGAATAAACAGCGGCCTGTCTGCAAGCTTAGGAATGGTGTCTTCTTTTAAAAGAAGCTTTAATACGTCCGCAACAGTCTGCAGCAGCCCCCAACGTCCGCCGACCTGATTCGGCCCCTGGCGCAGCTGCATAAATCCCATGACTTTACGCTCCGCCAGAATGGCGTAAGTAACAAACCCCAAAACAACTAATAGTAAAACGGTGGCAAGCAAGAAGAAAATACCGAAATTCAGCAGACCTGCTTCGGAATGGAGAAGTTCTTCTACCATTAACCGTCCACCTCCCCAAGGACAATATCAATTGCCCCTAAAATAGCAATCAAGTTCGCAATGTTTTCGCCTTCAAGCAATTTTGGGAGAATCTGAAGATTATAGAATGATGGCCTCCGGAATTTCATCCGGTATGGCTCCTTCTTTCCATCACTCGCGATATAGCAGCCGATTTCTCCCCTTGGAGATTCGATTCTGACAAATGCTTCCCCTTTTGGCGCTTTGATGATTTTCGGCACTTTTGCCAGAATATCGCCTTCTGCCGGGAATTGCTCCACCGCTTGTTCAAGGATTTTTAGTGATTCTTCAATTTCCTGCATGCGCACATGATACCTGGCCCACGCATCCCCGCCGTCCTGAACCGCCACATCGAAATCAAAGCGGTCATAGATGGAGTATGGCTCATCTTTGCGGAGATCCCATTTTACGCCTGTGCAGCGCAGATTTGCACCGCTTAGCGAGTAGTTTAAAGCATCCTCTTTCGTATACTTTCCTACCCCTTTGACACGGTTCATGAAAATTTCGTTTCCGGTTACCAGCTGATGGTAGCCTTTGAGCTGTTCCCGCATATATGGAACAAACTCTCTTACCTTATCAATCCAGCCTTCAGGAGCATCCCATTTTACGCCGCCGACACGCATATAGTTAAACGTCAAGCGGCCTCCGGATATCTCATTCAGCATATTGATGATCATTTCACGCTCTCTGAATGCATAAAGGAATGGGCTTGTTGCCCCAATATCCAGTAAATATGTACCCCACCATACGAGATGGCTGGCAATCCGGCCCAGCTCCATCGTGATTATCCTCAGATATTCTGCCCGATCCGGAATTTTCAAATCCATCATCGTTTCAACTGCATGGACAAGGATATAATTATTCGTCATGGCGGCAAGATAGTCCATTCGGTCTGTATAAGGAATAATTTGCGTATACTGCAGATTTTCAGCCAGTTTCTCCGTTCCACGATGCAGGTAGCCGATGACCGGTTTCGCCTCTTTGATGATCTCCCCGTCAATTTTCAAAACAAGGCGAAACACACCGTGAGTACTTGGATGCTGAGGCCCAACATTCAATAGCATTTCTTCTGTTCGCAGCATTGGTTACACCTCCACATCGTACGGTTCATAGTCTTTTCGCAGCGGATGCCCGATCCAGTCTTCCCCCAGCATAATCCGATATAAATTAGGGTGTCCCTTGAATCGGATGCCCAGCAAATCATACGCTTCACATTCCGGCCAATTGGCTCCTGCCCATAACGGCTGCAATGAATCAATTACCGGCTCATCGCGGTCAATTTTAACCTTCAGTGCAACAGATTGGCGCTTTTTGTATGAGTATAAGTGAGCATACACTTCCATGTGGGTCTCAAAATCAGTGCCATGAAACTCTGACAGATAATCAAAGCCAAGCTGTTCATTATATTTTAGGAATTCTGCCAATTTAAAATAGGATTCAGCTCTGGCAACTAAAGTCGGAACTTCCTTGGAGAGATTATTAATATAGTACTCTTCAAGAACCTCAGATCCCAGATTTTCTTCAATTACCTTCACATATTTATCAAGATAAGGCTGATTAACGGATGGAGCTTTCTCTGCAGCTGGTTCAGCGTCAGCCTTGCTTCCGGCAGCTTTTGCCTTCGCGGCTGCTGCGGCTGCGGCCTTTGCTTTCGCTGCAGCGATCGCCTTTGCCTTTTCATCATCTGCTCCGTCTGCTTTGCCTGCAGCGGCTAATTTTGCTTTTGCAGCTGCGGCAGCTTTCGCCTTGGCGGCTGCAATCGCTTTTGCTTTTTCATCATCCCCGCCTGCTTGTTTTGCTTGAGCTGCTGCTTTCGCCTTTGCAGCGGCGGCGGCTTTGGCCTTGGCGGCTGCAATCGCTTTTGCCTTTTCGTCATCCCCGCCTGCTTGTTTTGCTTGAGCTGCTGCTTTCGCCTTTGCGGCGGCAGCGGCTTTGGCTTTTGCGGCGGCAGCTGCCTTTTGCTTCGCAAGATCCATATCTTCCGCAGGTGTCTCTTCCACTGTTTCTCCCTGCTCTTTCGCTTTCAGCTTCGCCAGGGCGGCTGCCTTTGCCTTCGCGGCTGCGGCGGCTTTTTGCTTCGCCAGATCCATGTCTTCTGCAGGTGTCTCTTCCTTTGTTTCTCCCTGCTCTTTCGCTTTCATTTTAGCCAGAGCGGCTGCCTTCG